>JAEKLU010000102.1 GCA_019509685.1 Mesorhizobium sp.
ACGGCTGATCTCCCCCCTCGTGGGGGAGATGTCCGGCAGGACAGAGGGGGGCGCGAAGGATCGCTACGTTGGGGGATTGGCTTCTTTGCCAATCAGCCCCCTATCCCCGCTGCTGTTGGATCAGCCCATAAAGATTGGTGCAGCGCGCCCCTGACCGGCAATACGCGAACACCGGGCCTTCCAATTCGTCCAACGCTTGGGCCTGGTCATCGACATTATCTTGTGTGATCTGGCCGCTGATTACCGGGATGTGGCGGAATGTAAGCCCTGCCGCCTCGGCCGCTGCCTGGACACTCTCGGCCGAGGGCTGGCCCGGCTGCTCGTTGTCCGGCCGGTTGCAGATCACGCTCTTGAAGCCGGCATCCTTGATGGCCGTGATGTCCTGCGGCTGGATCTGGCCGGAGACCGAGTAGTCGTCGCTGATCTGGCGGTATTCCATGGTGTCGTCCTCGCGATCTCGTTGACGGCAGTCTTGCCACTCCGGGGGAGGGGCGGCAATCGGCATTGAAGCAATTCCCTGCCAAATAGCCATCGCGCGCGGGAAATTCCAACCAGCGGCGTTATTCCTTCTCCCCGTTCACGGGGAGAAGCGCAACCATTTGTTGTGCATCATGTCGATATAGGTCGATCCCGGGCCATCGGGCTGCGACAGCGCATCGGAATAAAGCGTGCCGCCGACCTTGATGCCGGTTTCGCTGGCGATCTGCTCGATCAGCCGTGGGTTGGTGATGTTCTCGATGAAGATCGCCGACGCCTTGTCCTGCTTGACCTCTTCGACCAGCTTGGCGACGTCGGCGGCCGACGGCTCGGAATCGGTCGAGATGCCTTGCGGGGCAAGGAAAGTCAGGCCGTATTCGTGCTCGAAATAGCCAAAGGCGTCATGCGAGGTGATGACGACGCGCTTGGCTTCGGGGATCGACTGGATCGCGGCTTTCACCTCGATCTCCAGTGCATCGAGTTTCTTGGTGTAGGCGGCGGCATTGGTCTGATAGCCGACGCAGCTTTCGCTGTCGGCCGCGCAGAAGGCATCGGCGATGTTCTTCACATAGATCTTGGCGTTGGCTATCGACTGGAAGGCATGCGGATCAGTGACCGTCTTGCCGCCGCCGGTGCCGGCGCCTTCGGCGGCGTCCGCATCGGCAAACTCTGGCTTGAAGTCGATCGGCGTCACGCCCTTGGTCAGCGTCACGATCGAAGCCTTGGTGGCGCTGGCGTCGACCAGGCGCTGCAGGAAACCTTCAAAATGCAGGCCATTGACCAGGACGATATCGGCATTCGCCATCGCCACCGCGTCAGCCGGGCTCGGCTCGTAGACATGCGCGTCGCCGTCCGGACCGACGATGGTGGTGATGTTGACGCGGTCGCCGCCGACATTTTTGGCGAAGTCGGCAATGACGGTGAAGCTCGCAACCACCTTGAGCGGCGCTGCGAAGGCCGCCGATGTGGCGAAAGCGCTTAATGTTATAACGCTCATCGCCAAAGCGGCACGGAAGGATTTCAACATTGGGTAGTCTCCTTGGCTGGGGATTGGTCAGGCGGTACGGTGGCGGTGATGCACGATGCGGGCGCGCAGCACGCCGCGCGTGCCAAACAGGATCGAGCAGAAATAGACGACGCCGGCCGACAGGATGATGGCCGGGCCGGAAGGCAGCGACGCGTGATAGGACAACAGCAGTCCAGCAATGCAGGAGGCAAAGCCGATCAGCACCGCCAGCACGCACATCGGCTCGACGCGCACCGTCCAGAAGCGGGCGGCGGCGGCCGGCAGCATCATCAGCCCGACCGACAGCAGCGTGCCGAGCGCCTGGAAGCCGCCGACGAGGTTGAGCACGACCAGGCCGAGAAAGATGAAATGCACCGGACTGCCCATGCGGCTGACCGAGCGCAGGAACAGCGGATCGAGGCATTCGGCAACCAGCGCGCGCCAGAAGATGCCGAGGCAGACCAGCGTCACCACAACGATGCCGCCGATCAGGATCAGCGCCTCATTGTTGAGCGCCAGCACGGTGCCGAACAGCACATGCATGAGGTCGACGCTGGAGCCGCGGATCGACACCATCAGCACGCCGACGGCGAGCGAGATCAGATAGAAGGCCGCCATCGAGGCGTCCTCGCGCTGGATGGTGAAGCGCGAGACAGCACCGGCGCCGAGCGCGACGATGATGCCGGCGATCAGCCCGCCGATCGTCATCGGCAGGATTTCCAGTCCATAGAGCAGGAAGCCGGCGGCGGCGCCGGGCAGGATGGCATGCGCCATCGCATCGCCGGACAGGCTCATGCGCCGCAGCATCAGGAAGACGCCGACAGGGCAGGCGCCGAGCGACAGCATCAGCGAGCCGAACAGCGCCCGCTGCATGAAGCCGAAATCGGCGAAAGGCGCGATAAAAAGGCCGTAGAGGAACTCCATCACGCCGCCCTCGGGCCGGGGCCGTGATGATGATCATGGGCGGCGTGATCGTGCCCATGGTCGTGCTCGTCAGGCTCGCACCACGGGGCGTTGTCTTCCCAGGCCTCGTGAAAACGCCTTGCCTTGAGCATGTTCTCGGGCCGCAGCGTATCCTTGGTGTCGCCCCAGGCGACAGGCTGGCGGGCAAGCAGCAGCGTTTCGGGGAAATTCTGCCGGACCAATTCGAGGTCGTGCACGACGACCATGATGGTGCGCTCCTCGCCATGCCAGCGCTTGATGAGCTGGATGAGGTCGCCGACGGTTTTGGCGTCGACCGCGTTGAACGGTTCGTCGAGCAGGATCAGATCGGCATCCTGCAACAGCACGCGGGCAAACAGCGTGCGCTGCAACTGGCCGCCGGACAGCGTATCGATCGGACGCGTCTCGAAGCCGCCAAGCCCGACCGCCATCAGCGCCTTGCTGACCGACTCGCGGTCTTCCTTGGTGTAGCGGCCGAGCATGCCGCGCTTCGGCCACAGGCCGAGCGAGACAAGGTCGACCACCCGCGCCGGAAAGGAGCGATCGAGCTCCGACTGCTGCGGCAGATAGGCGGCGCGCACGCCGGGCGCGCGCAGCACCGCGCCTTCCATCGGCTTCAGCACGCCGACAATACCCTTCATCAGCGTCGACTTGCCCGAGCCATTGGCGCCGACCACCGCCGTCAACGAACCTTTGCGGACGACGCCGTTGAGATGATGGATGGCGGGATGGCTGTTGTAGCCCAGCGTCAGGTCGCGGAAGGTCAGGCAGGCAGCGATCATCAGGCGATCCGGAGGGAGGGCGAAACTAGGGTCTGTCGATATGTGATGTTATTACATTAGTCAACCGGGCAAGGCGGCGGATTTATGGCCAGGCGGTCAACTTGGCGTGTAAGTGAACGGGACAAGCCCGGACAATTGGCTCAATTGGTTTCGCGCCCGCGGCCTTGCCCGCAGCCGGCGCGGACTCTAAACAGGCGCGACCTCAAAACGAAGGAACACCCTATGAGCATTCGTCGCATCGATGTCGGCCCACGCATGAGCCAGGTCGTCATCCACGGCAACACCGTCTATCTGGCCGGCCAGGTCGGCGAGCCCGGCGGCAACGTCGCCTCGCAGACCCGCGACATCCTCAAGACCATCGACGAATTGCTGGCCAAGGCCGGCACCGACAAGACCAAGATCGTGCAGGCGATCATCTGGCTCGACGACATGAAGACCTTCGCCGAGATGAA
>JAEKLU010000204.1 GCA_019509685.1 Mesorhizobium sp.
CAGATAGGTGCCTTCATAAACGGTGTTGGCGCGAAACATCGGGAAGACGAAGTCGGCGACGAATTCCTCGCGCACATCGACGATGCGGATGTCCTTGATGCCCATCATCTCGGCCTTCTTGCGGGCCGGCTCCAGCTCGCCTCCCTGGCCGAGATCGGCGGTGAAGGTGACGACTTCGGCGCCGAGCTCGGTCTGCAGCCATTTCAGGATGATGGAGGTGTCGAGGCCGCCGGAATAGGCGAGTACGACTTGCTTGACGTTCTGGATCTTGGACATCTTTGGCGGTTCCGCGGGGAAAGTTTCGCCGGCGAGGTATCACGGGGTTTCCAGGCAGCGCAAGAGACGAACGGCCGCGTGCTATGGCCCAGGCTGGGCCAGATGTTTTATCCGGCAGATGCTGGCGGCGGCAAAATCACCACGCTATAGGCTGCGCGATCCATCGGAGGCGACCCATGTCCTTCATTCCCGACACTTCGACGCTGATCCCGTTCGCCATCGCCACGATGATCCTGGCGATCACGCCGGGGCCTGACATGACGCTGTTCGTCTCGCGCACGCTGAGCCAGGGCCGCGCCACCGGCTTCGCCTCCCTGGCCGGCGCGCTCTGCGGCACGCTGATCCACACCACACTGGTGGCGGTCGGCATCTCGGCGCTGATCGTCGCTTCGCCGATGGCTTTCTTCGTCCTGAAGATATTCGGCGCCGGCTATCTGGTGTTCCTGGCCTTTCAAGCGATAAGGAAAGGCTCGGCCTTTTCGCCGGAGAAGACGACGGGGCCGCAGATCTCGCTGTTGCGCAGTTGGGCCGCGGGGCTCGGCATCAACCTGCTTAATCCGAAGATCATCCTGTTCTTCATGACGTTCCTGCCGCAATTCGTCTCTCCGCATGATCCCAATGCGCCGGGCAAACTGTTCTTCCTTGGCGCGATGTTCATCGTACTGTCGATCCCGGTGACGGCGCCGATGGTGCTGGCGGTCGAGAAGTTCGCGGCGGCGATGAAGGCGAGCCCACGCGCCACGCGCGTGATAGACTATCTGTTTGCCGGCGTGTTCTCGGTCTTCGCGCTCAAGATCCTGACAGCGCAGGCGAAGTAGAAGATCAAGGCTCCGGGTCAGGTAATGGCGCGCGGCGCCAGCTGCCGGACCAGCGGCCGGCGCAAAGCCAGTAGAAAATGCCGCCGATCATACCGCTGCCGACTATCGCCAGCCTGGCGTTGATCTCGGTGACGTCGAAATTGACGTCGGCATCCTGGTGGACGAAAGCGAGGAAGACGCCCGCCACCACTGCGCCGGCCAGCGCATAGAAGAGCCAGTCACGACGTCCGAGCAGTTCGGCGATCAGGATGACGACAATCGCCGGTATGAAAGCGAAATAGGCCGCAAACAGTGCCACGAAAGGCACCGAGAAATAGAGCGAGGCGGTGGCCGCCGGCTCGGGATTGGCCGGCGTATAGCCGAGATGCGCCAGGACCAGGATGTTGAGGAAAGCGCTAGCCGCCAGCGCCGCCACGACATAGCCGAACAGGATGATCGCAAAACGGACGAAATAAGCGATTAGGCGTCTCACGCCTCGCCGTGCCCCGCAATCATCATGGCTTCCAGCGCCAGGCGGTCGACCTTGCGCATGCGCTCCGATTCCGACTTCAGCTGGCCGCAGGCGGCGAGGATGTCGCGGCCGCGCGGGGTGCGGATCGGCGAGGCGTAGCCGGCATTGTTGATGTAGTCGGCGAACTTCTCGATCGTCTCCCAGTCGGAGCACTGGTAGTTGGTGCCCGGCCACGGATTGAACGGGATCAAATTGATCTTGGCCGGAATACCCTTGAGCAGCTTGATCAGCCCCTTGGCGTCCTCGATGGAATCGTTGACGTCCTTCAACATCACATATTCGAAGGTGATGCGCTTGGCATTGGACAGGCCCGGATAGGCCTTGCAGGCGGCGATCAGTTCTTTCAGCGGATACTTCTTGTTGATCGGCACCAGCAGGTCGCGCAGATCGTCATTGGTGGCATGCAGCGAGATCGCCAGCATGACGCCGATCTCCTCGCCGGTGCGGAAAATCTCGGGCACCACGCCCGAGGTCGACAGCGTGATGCGACGCTTGGACAAGGACAGGCCATCGCCGTCGGAAGCGATGAGCAGCGCCTTCTTCACTGCCTCGAAATTGTAGAGTGGCTCGCCCATGCCCATCATGACGATGTTGGACACCTTCCGGCCCTCGGCCGGCACGATGGCGCCGTCGGGCGTGTCGCGGTCGGGAAAGTCGCCCAGACGGTCGCGCGCGGTCAGCAATTGCGCCAGGATTTCTTCCGTCGTCAAATTGCGCACCAGCTTCTGCGTGCCGGTGTGGCAGAACGAGCAGGTCAGCGTGCAGCCGACCTGCGAGGAGATGCAGAGCGTGCCGCGGCCTTCCTCGGGGATGTAGACGGTCTCGATCTCGACCGGGCGGCCGGCGCCGCGCGGCGGGAAGCGGAACAGCCATTTGCGGGTGCCGTCCGCCGAAATCTGCTCCTCGACGATCTCCGGCCGCGCGACGGTGAAATGCTTGTCCAGCTCGGCGCGCAGATCCTTGGAGATGTTCTGCATGCCGGGGAAGTCGGAGACGCCGCGCACATACATCCAGTGCCAGAGCTGCTGGGCGCGCATCTTGGCCTGGCGCTCCGGCACGATGCCGGACGCGACGAGTGCTTCACCAAGTTCGGCGCGCGTCAGGCCGATCAGCGACGGCTTCTCGGCTGTGCGGGCGCGAAAAGCATCGCGGGCGCCTTCGGCGGTAAGATCAAGCGAAACAGTCATGGTGGTGCCAATATAAGCGATTTGCGGCCGATTTCAGCATCCGCCGGACGATTGGAAGCGCGGCGCATAGCACGGCTTGGCGCAGGAGTCATGCGCGCTCCTCCTTCCCCCCTTGTGGGGGAAGGTGGCCGCGAAGCGGCCGGATGAGGGGTGTTCCAGCGGAATGAGGCGTTGGCGTTCCCTGGAACACCCCTCATCCGTCTCGGCGCTGCGCGCCGATCCACCTTCTCCCACAAGGGGAGAAGGGGAAGATAGCGCCAGCCTCACTCTCGAGCTTCCGCCTTGCGGCGGTAGCCGCTGACCTGGACGCCGTCCTCGGCGCGCAGGAAGAAGAAGCCCGGGATGGGAAGCAGCGGAATGATGGCCGTCA
>JAEKLU010000205.1 GCA_019509685.1 Mesorhizobium sp.
ATCGTTTCCTTCGGCGCGAAGAACTGGCGCATCGACAGGAAGAAGGCGCTGACGAAATCCTGCAGCAGCAGCGACTTTGCGGCTTGGCCGAGAGCGGACATCACGCAAACCCCGTGATCTTGAGGAAGGCCGCGGTGGCGACGACCATGAACAGCGAAATCGGCAAAAACACTTTCCAGCCGAGACGCATCAGCTGGTCGTAGCGGTAGCGCGGCACGAACGCCTTCACCATCGAGATGCCGAAGAACACGAAGCAGACCTTCAGCACGAACCAGATGACGCCGGGCACAACGGTGAACGGCCAGAAGTTCAAGGGTGGCAGCCAGCCGCCGAGAAACAGGATGGTCGCCAGCGCGCACATCAGCACGATCGCGACATATTCGCCGAGGAAGAACAGCAGGAACGGCGTCGACGAATATTCGACCATGTGGCCGGCGACGAGTTCCGATTCGGCTTCCACCAGGTCGAAAGGTGGGCGGTTGGTCTCGGCAAGCGCCGAGATGAAGAAGATGATGAACATCGGGAACAGCGCCAGCCAGTTCCAGTCGAGGAACGTGTTGGGCAGACCGAGCCGCGTGCCAATCCCATCATGCTGCGACAGCACGATATCGGACAAGTTGAGCGAACCGGCGGTGAGCAGCACGGTGACGATGACGAAGCCGATCGAGACTTCGTAGGACACCATTTGCGCGGCCGAACGCAGTGCGCCGAGGAACGGATATTTCGAATTCGACGCCCAGCCGCCCATGATCACGCCATAGACCTCGAGCGAGGAGATGGCGAAGACATAGAGGATGCCGACATTGACGTTGGCGATCGCCCAGCCTTTGTCGACCGGAATAACTGCCCAGGCCGAGATCGCCAACACCGCCGACACCAGCGGCGCCAAAAGGAAGACGCCCTTGTTGGCGCCGGCCGGGATCACCGGCTCCTTGAAGACGAATTTCAGAAGGTCGGCGAAAGCCTGCAACGTGCCGAACGGGCCGACGACATTCGGACCGCGGCGCAGCTGCACCGCCGCCCAGATCTTGCGATCGGCGTAGAGGATGTAGGCGACGAAGATCAGCAGCACGACGATGAGGAGCATCGACTCGCCCAGAATCCAGAGCGCCGGCACCACATAGAGGAAGAAGAAAGTGTCCATGCTTATTCCGCCGCCTGCTTGAAGCCGCTCTTGGCCAGCGCCGAGCATTCAGCCATCACGGCCGACGCCCGCGCGATCGGGTTGGTCAGGTAGAAGTCCTTCACCGGCGAGGTGAAGGTACCCTTGTTCAAGCGGCCGCCTAGCTTCGCCGCCTTGGCGACGTCGTCGGCGCTGCCGGCCAGAACCTGGTCGATGCGGGCGAGATGCGGATAGTCGCCATAGAGCTTGGCGCGCAGTTGCGGCAGCGAATCGAAGGGCAGCTTCTTGCCAAGCACATCCGACAGCGCCCGCAGGATCGCCCAGTCCTCGCGCGCCTCGCCGGGCGCGAAGCCGGCGCGGTTGGTCTGCTGCACGCGGCCTTCGGTGTTGACGTAAGTGCCCGACTTCTCGGTGTAGGCGGCCGCCGGCAGGATGACGTTGGCGCGGTGCGCGCCGGCGTCGCCATGCGTGCCGATATAGACGACGAAGGCGCCGCCGGTCTTGGCCATGTCGATCTCGTCGGCGCCGAGCAGGAAGAGCAGATCCGTCTCGCCGAGCATGCCGGCGACGTCCTTGCCGCCCTCGCCCGGCACGAAACCGACATCGAGGCCGCCGACCCGGGCCGCGGCGTTGTGCAGCACCGCAAAGCCGTTCCAGTCGGCGGTGACAGCATTGACCGCCGCAGCCAGCCTGGCCGCCTGACCGAGCACCGCGGCGCCGTCGGCGCGCGCCAGCGCGCCCTGGCCGACGATGATCAGCGGATGCGTCGCCTTGCTCAGCACCTCGAAGAACTTGCCGCTGCCATCCGCCAGCCCCTTCAGCGATTCAGGGCCGGCGCCGATCAGCTCGTAATCGTAACGCGTGTCGCCAACCTCGCCGATGACGCCGACCGGCAGGTTGCCGAGGCGCCAGCGCTTGCGGATCCGGGCGTTGAGCACCGAAGCCTCGAAGCGCGGATTGGCGCCGATGATCAGCACCGCGTCGGCCTGCTCGATGCCTTCGATGGTCGGGTTGAAGATGTAGCTGGCACGGCCGAGCGACGGATCGAGTGCTGCGCCATCCTGGCGGCAGTCGATGTTCTTGGAGCCGAGCGCCGTCATCAGAAGCTTGAGCGCGTAAATTTCCTCGACCGCCGCGAGATCGCCGGCAATGGCGCCGATCTGCTCGGGCGTCGTCTTGCCCACCTGGTCCTTGATGGCGGCGAAGGCTTCCGCCCAGCTTGCTGCTGCCAGCTTGCCGTTCTTGCGCACATAGGGGCGGTCGAGGCGCTGCGTGCGCAGGCCGTCCCAGATGAAACGGGTCTTGTCCGAGATCCATTCCTCGTTCACCGCTTCGTTGACGCGCGGCAGGATGCGCATCACTTCGCGGCCTCTGCTATCGACGCGGATCGCCGAGCCGACGGCGTCCATGACGTCGATCGATTCCGTCTTGGTCAGCTCCCACGGCCGCGCCTGGAAGGCGAAAGGCTTGGAGGTCAGCGCGCCGACCGGGCAAAGGTCGATGACATTGCCCTGCAACTCGGAGGTCATCGCCTGTTCGAGATAGGTGGTGATCTCGGCGTCCTCGCCGCGACCGATCAGGCCGAGTTCGGAAATGCCGGCGACCTCGGTGGTGAAGCGGACGCAGCGCGTGCAGTGAATGCAGCGGTTCATCACCGTCTTGACCAGCGGGCCGATATACTTGTCTTCGACCGCGCGCTTGTTCTCGTGATAGCGCGAGGAATCGACACCGAAGGCCATCGCCTGGTCCTGCAAGTCGCACTCGCCACCCTGATCGCAGATCGGGCAATCCAGCGGATGGTTGATCAGCAGGAATTCCATCACGCCTTCGCGGGCCTTCTTGACCATCGGCGTGTTGGTGAAGATTTCCGGCGGCTCGCCATTCGGGCCGGGGCGCAGGTCGCGCACGCTCATGGCGCAGGAAGCCTGCGGCTTTGGCGGGCCGCCCTTCACCTCGACAAGGCACATGCGGCAATTGCCGGCAACCGACAGCCGCTCATGGAAGCAGAAGCGCGGAACTTCGGCGCCGGCATCCTC
>JAEKLU010000206.1 GCA_019509685.1 Mesorhizobium sp.
CGTTGATCCCGCCACGTGTCTGATGCTCGTCGGCCAGTTCGGCGAAGCTGCGCCCGGGAGTGGCCGGCGATGCGCTGCCCAACCCTTCGAGCAATTGCGCCATGAAGGCATGCGCCTTGCCGCCGTCGACACCCTTGTCGGCCATCCAGGCGGCAATCGTATGCGCGAAAGCGAAATAGGCGCCCATCGTCGCGGTTGCGGAAGAAAAGACGTCGAACTCGCTTTCGTCGCCAAGCTCGATCGCGGTGCCGAGTCGGTCGTACAACGCCTGCACTTGCGCGTTGGGCGGGAACATCGCGGTCGGGCCCTGCCCGCGCGCGACCGGCGGCAGCGGCACCGCGCGTGTCACCGTCGCGGCAGGCGCTGTGACCTCGTGGAGATAGTCGAGCGAGATCGTCGCGATCAGGCTGAGGACATGCTGGTCGGCGCGGAAATTGAGCGGGCGAAGAACGTCATCAGCGATCTGCGGACGCACCGACAGGACCACCATGTCGCTGGCATCGACCACCGCCTGGTTGTCCGCCGCGATCGTGACATTGGCAAAGCGCGCGGCGAGGTCGGCAGCGATATCGGCATTGCGTGGCGAGACCAGGATCGGCTCACTGCCCGACAGCGCCAGTCCCTCGATCATCGCCGCCGCGATCGTGCCGGTACCAACGAAGCCTAATGTCCCGATCGCCAACCCCACCTGCACCTCGCTATAATTGTTCTAATGACATTTACGGTACAATTAATGCTCTGTCGATGGTCTAGTAGGCCAACCAAGTGTCATTGAGGCGATAGCCCTGCGGAAACGGATCGTCCGGATCGGTGCCGTAATGGGATACGCCCGTCAGCCACGCTCGCCCCGCAATTCTTGTCACCACCCCGGGCTCACCGCCGACCGTCGTCTCCGCCTCGATTCCACAGACGAATTCAGTATCGAGGATCGAAGTGTGGATGAACCGATCACCAACCGCGAGTTCGCCGCGCGCGTGCATCAGCGCCATTCGTGCCGAGCTGCCGGTACCGCACGGGCTGCGATCGATCCGGCCGGGTGAGACGACCACGGCATTCTTGGCGGTCTTGACCCCGTCGCGCTCGGTTAGCGGGCCGGCGAACAGGGTCTGGTTGATCGTGTGGATGCCCGGATTCTCGGGATGGACCGAGGGTAATTGCTCGGCGGCGGCGAGTTTGATCCGTTCGCCCATCTCGACCAGCGCGCGCGCCTCGTCGCGGACCAGGGTGAAGCCGAGTTGCTCGGCCTCGACGATTACGTAGATCATGCCGCCGTATGAAACGTCGACCGTGACCGTGCCGAGCCCCGGCACATCGATCGTAGCATCGCGGTGCATGACGAAAGCTGGGACGTTTCGGAACGACACGCGGCGGCATTTGCCGTTGTCGCATTCGGCTTCGACATGGACCAATCCAGCCGGCGTATCGACGGTCAGCCGCGTGATGGGTTCGACCATCGCCACCATGCCGGTTTCGAGCACGGCGGTGACCGTGCACATCAGATTCGACCCCGACATTGCCGGATAATGGTCCGATTCGATCACGATCAGGCCGATATCGGCTTCGGGTGCGATCGGCGGGGTGACCAAATTGACCGCGGCGTTCACGCTGCCGCGCGGATCGGACAGCAGCATGCCGCGCAGCCAGTCCTGATCGCGGATAAATGCTTGTTTTCGTTCGAACATTGACGAAGCGCGCGGCGCGATGACGCCGCCGGTGATGACCCGGCCGACTTCGCCTTCGGCATGCACACCGACGACCGTGACGAGCTGTTGCAAGCGCATGGAGCACCTTTTCAGAAACTGATTGGATATTGGATACAGTTTGGTCAGCGCCCAGCCGCAGCGCGTTCCTGGCGCAGCGCGGCGACCAGGGTGCGGCCGGCATCGAGGATGTGGAGTTTGAGGAACGTGACCGCGGCTTCGGCGTCGCGCAGCGCGCAGAGGCGGAGGATCTCGCGATGCTCGCGCTCGGCGGTGGCGAGGCCGTCGGTCATCAGCAGATGCAGCCGGATATAGCGCTCGACCTGGAGGTTGATGCCCTGGAGCACGGCCAGCGTCCGCGGCCGCCCGGCGGGGAGATAGAGCCGGCGGTGGAACGCCCAGTTGAGCCGTCCCCAGCTCGCCATGTCGCCGCGGCGATATGAGTCCTCGAGCGCCCCCAGGATCTCGCGCGCCTCGGCGATGTCATTGTCGGTCATCCACCGAACCGCACGCGCGAGCGTGTCGATCTCGATCAGCGCGCGCAGCTCGAACAATTCCTCGACTTGCTCGGTCGGGATCGAGGTGACGACGGCGCCCTTGTGCGTCTCCATCGACACCAACCCGCACGCTTCGAGCTGCCGCAGCGCCTCGCGTACCGGCATCCGGCTGACACCATATTCCTCGGCGAGCATGTCCTGGACCAGCGCATCGCCGTCGCGGAACTCGCCGCTCAGGATCCGTTCCTGGAGCGATTCGCGAATGTCCTCGGGAATGCTCCGCCGGGCAACCTGATGCCGCTCCGATTGCGCCTCCAGCTGTATCATGCGCCGTCCTTTTTCCTGGCGAAAACCCGGGGTCGATGTGCCGCAATCGAATCCCCGCAGCAATCGCTATCGACATCTCTGTTTGTATTTTATATGTATCCAATACAATTTCAATGGAGTGAATTAGCGATGGCTGAGGCGTGGACGGGCGTGTTCCCGGCGGTGACGACGAAAATGACGCAATCGGGCGAGCTCGATCTCGACGCGATTCGCGCCAGTCTCGAGCGGCTGGTGACCAACGGCGTGTCGGGGTTGATCGTCCTGCCGATGCTCGGCGAGAATGCCTCGCTCACCCTCGCCGAGCGCGAAACCGTCATCCGCACCGCGGTCGAGACGATAAACGGTCGCGTTCCCGTGCTGTCGGGCCTGGCCGAGATCACGCTCGACACCGCGCGCGCCAATGCCAAGCTCTACAAATCCTGGGGCGCGCAAGGGCTGATGGTCTTCCCCAGCCTGGGCTATAAAAGCGATCCGCGCGAGACCGCCGCCTGGTATCGCGGCGTGGCCGGCGCCTCGGACCTGCCGATCATGATCTACAACAATCCGATCGCTTATGGCGTCGACGTCACCCCGGCGGTGCTCGAGACGCTGGCCGACGTGCCCGAGATCGTCTGCGTCAAGGA
>JAEKLU010000207.1 GCA_019509685.1 Mesorhizobium sp.
CGCTCTACAAAGCCATGGGCGGCTTCGCCACCAACGGCATCAACATGACCAAGCTGGAGAGCTATCAGTTAGGCGCCTTCACCGCGACGCTGTTCTACGCCGACATCGAGGGCCACCCGGACGATCCGCTGGTCAAGCTCGCGCTCGACGAGCTGCGCTTCTTCTCACGCGAGGTCCGCATCCTCGGCGTTTATACGGCCGCCGCCTCGCGCGAGCAGTGGAAGGTCGCGGATTAAGGCCGGTTCTAATTGGGAGGTTAGCGGAGACGCTCCCGCTTCGCCCGTGGATGACGAAGCATTAAGGCCTTCGCTAATCTCAGACGTTGGCACCCGACCCGATTTCAGCCAAAGCCGAGCGGCACGTAGTCGATCTCCAGGAACGTCTCGACCTCGGGCACCCAGCGGTCGCGGACGAAAGCGACATGATCGGGGTGCTCATTGTAGCGCGTGTAGGCAGCCTGATCGGCGAACTCCATCGAGAAGCCGTACTGAAAATCGTTCTTGGGGCTGACCTGCCGCAACTGCTCGAAATGCGTGACGCCCTTGATGGCGGACAGGATCTTGCGCGCATCATGCAGGAAGCGCTTCGTCTCAAGCGAATGCTGTTCATGCTTCAACGTGAACACGACGGTGTGACGGATCATTCTTCTGCTCCTACTCGCTATCGACCCAGGCGCGGATGAGGTGGTGGGCAATCGCGCCTTTTGGCGGCGTAATCAAGCCACCAGCATGCGTTCTCTCCAGCATCGTGCGCACTTCATCGCGAAAAAACCAGCGGCAGTCTTCCAGTTCGTTGAGGTCAGCTTGGATGTCCTCGTTGAGCGGCTCGCCGAAGCAGCCGATCATCAGCGAATAAGGAAACGGCCAGGGTTGGCTGGCGTGATAGACGACGCGGCCGAGCCGGATGCCGGCCTCCTCCAGCGTCTCGCGCCGCACCGCCGCCTCGATCGTCTCGCCGGGCTCGATGAAGCCGGCAAGCGCCGAATACATGCCCGGCGCGAAATGCCGGCCACGTCCGAGCAGGCATTTTTCGCGCGTCGCCGTCAGCATGATCGCCACCGGGTCGGTGCGCGGGAAATGTTCGGTGCCGCAGGCCGGGCAATGGCGCTTGTAGCCGCCGGCGCGCATGTCCGAGCGATTGCCGCATTTCGAGCAGAAGGCGTGGCTGGCGTGCCAGGCAAGCAGCGCCGCCCCTTGCGCCAGCGCGCCGGCCGCCGCCTCGTCGATCAGGCCTTGCATGTAGACCGAGCGATAGTCGATCGCCTTGATCGTCTCGGGAAGCTTTTCCGGTTCGACGCCGGCGGGAATGGCCAGCACCGGCCCGTCGGTGGAAAAGCCGAGCAGCACGCCACGGTCGAGGGAAGCCTCGAAGGGCTCGCTTTCGCTGGCGTTGAACCAGGGGTCGAATTTGCCGTCGTCCAGTTTAAGGTAGAGCCGGCCGGCATGCATCAGCATCAGCCGCGCCGCGGGGTCCGCCAGCGCTTTTTCGACCGAATCGTCGGCCCGATTCTCGGACTGCCGGTCGATCTGGTTGCCGGCGAAACCGACAAACTGGCTGGGTTCGCGCAATGGCGCGTCAAACAGGTGAAAGCTCATGGGAGACTCAAGGGCAAGCCGCAAAAGTGGACAGGGACGTCAGCTTATAGCGCCGCCTTGATCGTTTCGGCAAACCGTCGGATGTCGGAGCGCCGGTAGGGTTCGCGCATGCCATGCCCCCACACCGGCCCTGGCCAGCCGGGATCGCCCTCCGAGCGGGCCACGACATGGACATGCAGCTGCCGCACGATGTTGCCGAGCGCGCCGGTGTTGATCTTCGTGCAGCCGGTCACCCGCTTCAGCGCCTGCGCCACCATGTTGGTCTCGAAGGTCAGCATCGCCTGGTCGAGCGGCGTCATCTCGTGGATTTCTTCCATGCCTGGACGTTGCGGCACCAGCACCAGCCAGGGCCAGCGCTGGTCGTTCATCACCCTCAGTTCGCACAGGCCAAGCCACATGAGCTGCTCGCTGTCCGCCTCCAGCCGGGCGTCCAGCGTGAATCCGGCCTTCAGGCCAGGCAGCATCGGCGTTTCCTTCACTTTTGTTATTTTGTGGGCATTTTCCAAACCCGCAAACGCTAGAGCGGCGGCAAGGTGGCTGCAAGCGATTCGTTGACCGCTGTATCGATTTGAAGGGCTTTCCCGGCTCGATATGGCCGAGGTGCCTGCTCTGCCCTTGCATTTCGTCGCTGAATTGCCGATATGGGACGCGGGAGGTTGGTGGTGGACGATCCACTCGCCAACCGGGTCAGGTCCGGAAGGAAGCAGCCCTAACGAGCCCGGAACGGGTCATTGTTCCAGCCTCCCACCTCATCGGACCCTCTCGCGACATTGACGACGCATTGCAGCGCGGGCGAGACTATTGGAGCAATTCCGGGGAAAGTGTGAGCGGTTTCCCGCCCGGAATTGCGTTAAAGCAAAGAGATAGAGCGGTTCGCCGTTTCCAGAAACGGTGAAACGCTCTAACAGGAATCGGCCACCCTCGGATGTGGCCTTTGGAGCTCCACGGGCGAATGAGCGAAGCCGGAAATTCGGGCCCAGAAAACCTGGAGAAGCAAAAGGCCGCTGCCTATCGTGTGCTGGCGCGCAAATACCGTCCGTCGAATTTCTCCGAGCTGATCGGCCAGGAGCCGATGGTGCGTACGCTGACCAATGCGTTTGCCACCGGCCGCATCGCCCAGGCCTGGATGCTGACCGGCGTGCGAGGGGTCGGCAAGACGACCACGGCGCGTATCCTGGCGCGGGCGCTGAACTACAAGACAGCGACCGTCGACCAGCCGTCCGTGGACCTTGCCGTTTTGGGCGAGCACTGCCAGGCGATCATGGAAGGCCGTCATGTCGACGTCATCGAGATGGACGCCGCCTCGCATACCGGCATCGACGACATCAGGGACATCATCGAGCGCGTGCGCTACGCGCCGGTCTCTGCCCGCTACAAGGTCTACATCATCGACGAAGTGCACATGCTCTCCACCCAGGCCTTCAACGGCCTGCTGAAGACGCTGGAAGAGCCGCCGCCGCACGTCAAATTCATTTTCGCCACCACCGAAATCCGCAAAGTGCCGATCACGGTCCTGTCGCGCTGCCAGCGCTTCGACCTGAGACGCATCG
>JAEKLU010000208.1 GCA_019509685.1 Mesorhizobium sp.
GCGCGCAAGGGCAGTCCGCGCAGCATCGCGGCGACCGTTGCGCCCGTCAGGGCGTCGCCGGCGCCGGTGACGTCGGCAATCCGGCGCGGCGCGGGTGGATCTATTTCGAACACACCGCTGTCGTCGAAGCCCAGAACGGGAGCGCTGCCGGCGGTGATCACGCCGGCGCCGAGGCCAGCCTGCCTCAGCTTGCCGACGGCGTCCCCATCCGACAGACCGGCGCCGACAAGGGCCGCCACTTCGCGGCGGTTCATGAAAAGCAGTGACAGCGCCTCGAGCAGCGGCGCCAGGCGGACGACCTTGGCCGGCGAGACGGCGATGGCAAAGACCGGCCGCCCGCCGGCCAGTGCTGTCAGCCGTTCCAGCGCCGCTGTCGGCAAATTGGCGTCGCACAGGATGGCGTCGGCGGCGTCGATCGCCTCGCGCACCTTGGCGCGTCTTATCTGCTTTGGAAAAGCGAGATCGTAGAGCGCCATGTCGGCCAGGCCGACAATCAGCTCGCCCTCTGCGTCGATCAAGGCCGTATAGCTCGGCGTGACGCGGTCGAGGAACACCACAGAGAGGTCGGTTATCCCGGCATCGTCGATGGCCGCGGCAACGGTGTCTGCCGCCGCGTCGCCGCCGCGCACGGACATCAGCGAGGCCGACACGCCGCGCTTGACCACGCTGCGCAGCGCGTTGAAGACGACCCCGCCGACATCCTCGCGCATGACGCCCGGATTGGAGGCGGCGGGCACATAGACGCCCGACACCTGGCCGCGCCGGTCGATATGGGCGCCGCCCAGCGCCAGGATTGTCGGGGATGTCGGCATGCGGGGAGTTCACCTCATTGATCGTTCGGCTGCGCACACTAGGTTTCTCCGGGCAGCCTCGCAATGATTGCGCGCAACCTCGCATTAAATCGCGATTCGGGGGCACGCAGGTTGCGTCGCTTCTGGACCAGTCGTCGCGGCCGCGACTAGCCCTGGTGAGACAAAAATAGAACAAATCCAGATATTGAATGTTTTTCAAATGTTTGTTGCCTCTTGCCAAATGAGAACAAAAAAGGTACAAACTAACAGGGATTACGGATTGTCCGGCCTTCATTGACGACCAAGGGGTGATGTATCATGGCTCAGAATTCTTTGCGGCTTGTAGAGGACAAAGCGGTGGACAAATCAAAGGCTCTGGATGCGGCGCTGTCGCAAATCGAGCGCGCTTTCGGCAAGGGCTCGATCATGCGGCTCGGCGCCAATGAGCAGGTGGTCGAGATCGAAACCGTGCCGACCGGATCGCTCGGCCTCGACATCGCGCTCGGCGTCGGCGGCCTGCCGCGCGGCCGTATCATCGAGATCTACGGGCCGGAAAGCTCGGGCAAGACCACGCTGGCGCTGCACACGGTGGCGGAAGCCCAGAAGAAGGGCGGCATCTGCGCCTTCGTCGACGCAGAACACGCGCTCGACCCGGTCTATGCCCGCAAGCTCGGCGTCGATCTGGAGAACCTTTTGATCTCGCAGCCCGATACCGGCGAGCAGGCGCTGGAAATCTGCGACACGCTGGTGCGCTCCGGCGCCATCGACGTGCTGGTGGTCGATTCGGTCGCGGCGCTGACGCCGCGCGCCGAAATCGAAGGCGAGATGGGCGATTCGCTGCCGGGTCTGCAGGCCCGCCTGATGAGCCAGGCGCTGCGCAAGCTGACCGCCTCGATCTCGCGCTCCAACACCATGGTCATCTTCATCAACCAGATCCGCATGAAGATCGGCGTCATGTTCGGCTCGCCGGAAACCACGACCGGCGGCAATGCGCTGAAATTCTACGCTTCGGTGCGCCTCGACATCCGCCGCATCGGCTCGGTCAAGGACCGCGACGAGGTCGTCGGTAACCAGACCCGCGTCAAGGTGGTCAAGAACAAGCTGGCGCCGCCCTTCAAGGTGGTCGAGTTCGATATCATGTATGGCGAAGGCGTGTCGAAGACCGGCGAACTGGTCGATCTCGGCGTCAAGGCCGGTGTCATCGAGAAGTCGGGCGCCTGGTTCTCCTACAATTCGCAACGTCTCGGCCAGGGCCGCGAGAACGCGAAGCTGTTCCTGCGCGACAATCCCGACACCGCGCGCGAAGTCGAGTTGGCGTTGCGCCAGAATGCCGGTCTGATCGCCGAGAAATTCCTCGAGAATGACAGGTCCGAAGGCAACGGCGATGACGGTTTCGAGGATGAAGCTGGCGCTGTCTGAGGCGCCGGAATTCCGGGAACGGGCAATTAGCCGGCTTGGCCGGAGTTCGGCCACAATCCCGGTTTATTGTCTTATGCTTATGTAATTGAGTTCTTGAGTATTGCGTACCCGAACCGCCGGCCTTGTGCCGGCGGTTTTGCGTTTCAAGCGCGGGAATTCGAGCGCCGGGCTTTGTCGCCTGGCTAAAGCGCGTCGCGCTGAAACAGACGACGCGCTTCAACGCTTGTTTTTGCGCATGTCGTTTCCCCAAAACCGCTGCGCACTTTTGGGCGACATGCTTAGTTCCCGTGTTTCTGGACAGCGCCAAGGCCTATCGCTAAAAGGCCAGTCCATCTCTTCGTTTTGACGCCATTCCGGACGGACTTCACACGTTTCCTGGAATTGCTTTAAACACAATGCTCATTGCCGCCGGCCGTGCCGGCGGTTTTCGCGAAAAAGGCAAGTACCATGGTTGGCGTGAACGAGATCCGGTCGACATTCCTCGACTACTTCCGCAAGGAAGGGCACGAGATCGTCGCCTCGAGCCCGCTGGTGCCGCGCAACGACCCGACATTGATGTTCACCAATGCCGGCATGGTGCAGTTCAAGAACGTCTTCACCGGCCTGGAGAAGCGCCCTTACTCGCGCGCCTCGACGGCGCAGAAGAGCGTGCGCGCCGGTGGCAAGCACAATGACCTCGACAATGTCGGCTACACCGCGCGCCATCTCACTTTCTTCGAGATGCTCGGCAATTTCTCGTTCGGCGATTACTTCAAGGAGCGCGCCATCGAGCTCGCCTGGAACCTGATCACCAGGGAGTTCGGGCTGAACAAAGACAAGCTGCTGGTCACCGTCTACCACACCGACGACGAGGCGGCTGGCTACTGGAAGAAGATCGCCGGCTTTTCGGACGACCGCATCATCCGCATCGCGACCTCGGACAATTTCTGGGC
>JAEKLU010000209.1 GCA_019509685.1 Mesorhizobium sp.
AGGTCGCGGGCATAGACCGGCGTCTTGTCGCGGCGATAGGCGACGATGATGTCGCCGAGACGCTTTTCGAGATCCTTCAGGTCGGTGGACAGGCACAGGATCGCCATGACTTCCGAGGCAACGGTGATATCGAAGCCGGCTTCGCGCGGATAGCCGTTGGCGACGCCGCCGAGCGAGCAGATAATTTCGCGCAGCGCCCGGTCGTTCATGTCCATGACGCGGCGCCAGGCGACGCGGCGGGTGTCGATGCCGAGCTCATTGCCCCAGTAGATGTGGTTGTCGATCAGCGCCGACAGAAGATTGTGCGCCGTGGTGATAGCGTGGAAGTCGCCGGTGAAATGGAGGTTCATGTCCTCCATCGGCACGACCTGTGCGTAGCCGCCGCCGGCTGCACCGCCCTTGACGCCGAAATTCGGACCGAGCGAGGCCTCGCGGATGCAGACGATCGCCTTCTTGCCGATGCGGTTGAGGCCGTCGCCCAGACCGACGGTGGTCGTGGTCTTGCCTTCGCCGGCCGGCGTCGGATTGATGGCGGTGACCAGGATCAGCTTGCCGTCCTTGTTGCCCTTCACCGACTTGATGAACTCGGCGGAGATCTTGGCCTTGTCGTGGCCATAGGGCAGCAGATGTTCGGTCGGGATGCCGATCTTCTGTCCAATCTCCTGGATCTGTTTTTTCTTGGCTGCGCGCGCGATCTCGATGTCGGACTTCACTTCGGCCATGACGGCGTTCCTCTGGATTGGACGGTGGAGGGTTTGATCATTTGTGCATGTTAGAGACGCCAGGCGGGCTCTAGGGCATGTTCTATCCCTGTCGCTGTCGCGGCGTCAACTTTCATGCAACTATGTTTCCTGCGAAGAAAAAATGCTGCTGTTCCCTGTTCGACCCTGTTCGGTCTAAGGGCCCGGCCGCTTGCGGCGTATAGAAGCCAGAGCGGAAGCCGCTCCGCCGTCTCAAAACAGCCGCCAAATGCGCGAAAAGCGACAGGGGCGAGGGCGCAAATCCGCCATTGCCCTGGCGGCTTGAAGCCAGCCCTATTGGGTCAGCACATTGCTGATCTCGACCATGTTGGAGCGCACGCGCAGAATGTAGAAGCCCATGGTCGTCAGATGCGTCGGCAACAGCCAGCCGTCCTCGCGGCCATTGGCGATGATGAAGGGCTGGATCTTCAAGGCCGAGACGAACTGCGCGTCCATCGTATCCCACAGGCTCTGCAGGTGCTTTTCCTTGATCACGTCCTCGAAATCGGCCTGAGCGCCCTTCATCAGGCCGTAATAGGCGTAGAGCTGGCCATAGGCGAACCAGTAGCGATCGTCGGCGCGGAAGTCGAACCAGCCATTGTTGTGGTTTTCGGCACGCTCCTTGAGGATCGCCGAGGTCGAGCCGATGTCCGAGGCGATACGGTCGATATATTGCTTCAGATTGTCGGCGCGCGCGTCGAACGTCGCCTGGCAGGTGGCAAGGCGGGCGTTGAAAGAACGCAGCTTGCGCACGGCGTCGCGATAATAGCTCGGTGTCGGCGTCTTTGGACCGAACGGGTTGATGCCGAAATACCAGGTGTATTCGTCGAACTGCAGATTGCCGCGCGCGTCCTGCAGATCGCTATCGATCTGCGAGGTGGTGCGAACGCGGCCGAGATTGTCGGCGAGTTCGGTGGCGGTGCGCCGCACCGCCTGATTGATGCCGCGCTGGAAGGAGGCCTTGTTGTCCATCCACGGCGTGTCGTCCCAGTCGATGCTGAACAGGCCAAGCTTGTAGAGGATCATGGACGAGATCCAGGCGTTCTGATTGACGTTGAAATCCGTCAGATCGGCAGCCACCTGAGCGATGCCGGAATTGCCGCAGGTCTTGGCGGTGTCGGTGCCGGCGCCGGCCGAGACCTGCTCGCCGGCCGAGATGTTGCGTTTCTCGAAGGTGTATTTGTCGGGATAGTTCGGGTCGAAATTGTTCCACCACTGCGTCGCGTAGAAGAAGTTGGCATAGAGGCCGATGAGCACGACAATGGCCAGGCCGACAACGGCCTTGAGGATCCAGCCGCGTTGCGTGTACCAGCGCCCGGCCCACAGGAATGGCCACAGGATGATACCGATGACGAGGCCGATACCACGGCCTATCCATTGGAAGATCTGGGTGAAAAAGTTCACGATCGGGTCGAGCATGGCTGTGGCACCCCTAAGCATGAGGCCAAAAAGTTGCAGACTTTTTGGATGACATCATGCGCCGAAAAAATAGGTAGGACGAAATGACGGTTCATTTCGTTCTAGTCAGTCAGGCCGTAAAGGCGCGCGCGGAACGCCGCCTTGTCCTTCAAATATGTGGTTTTCAGAACGTCCACAACATGTGAGCGCCAGGCGTCGCTGAAGCCGTCATAGTCCTTGTAGAAACCAGGCTTGTTGAAAACGTAGCGCGAAACGAAATCCTGCGGCACGAAGTCCGAGATCAGCTGGTTGGTCAGCCAGGCATCGGGATGGTCGGGCTTGGCGCGCACCACCAGAAAGCGCTGGCGCGGCGGCACATCCTCGATCTTGAGATGGCCAAGCTGGGCGATCTCGCGCTTGGCGGCATTGAGGAAAGGAAAATTGCCGTCCTTGGCGATCAGGTCGGCATGGCCGTGGATCCAGGTCTGCAGCCAGACCTTGTCGACGTCGGTCAAATTGCGGTTTGGCTCCGCGTCGCGGATCAAAGCACGCACCACCATCTCGGCGCGATGCTCGAGGTAGCCGGAGGATTCGACCCAGGAAGCGCGGGGCAGTTCGATGCGGCCGGTCGAGGCCAGGAACTTGAAAACCTTGTCGGCATCGTTGATCGACAAATAGCTCACCTGCCAGGGCCGCGAGCGGCGGAAGCCGGGCACGGTCGGGTCGCTGATCACGGTCGTCATGTCGGGGTCGACGAAGACATAGAGGCCGCCGAAATGGCTGGTCCAGTAGGCGTTGTGGCGGAAGATCACCTGGTCGGGCACCAGCGCGTTCTCGCGGATGTCGCCGCAGACTTTCGCCAGGTCCACCATGCGCTGCAGCATGGCGTTGTCGCGCCAGGCGTTAGGCTCCTGCTTCAGCCGGTCGACCAGCTTGCCGAGTTCGGCGGCCTTGCCCAGCACATCCTCCGCCGACAATACCTTGAACTCGACCTGGCTGATC
>JAEKLU010000237.1 GCA_019509685.1 Mesorhizobium sp.
TCGTCCAGGACCAGATCGAGGACGAACTGGCCGCCGTGCCCGGCGTCGCCGACGTCCAGGTCTACGGCGACCGCGACAAGATCTTCCGTATCGACGTCGACCAGAACAAGCTCGCCAGCCTCGGTTTCACGGTTGCCGATCTGAGAGCAGCCCTGGCCTCCGTCGCCTTCGATTCGCCTGCCGGGTCGATCACCACCACCAACCAGGACCTGATCGTCCGCACGACCGCGGACGTGACGACGCCCGAGGAATTCGAAAATATCGTCATCGGCGGCACGACGCGCATCCGCGATGTCGCCACCGTCACCCTTGGCCCCGATGTCGGCCAGACGACGCTGCGCTCGGATGGCAAGACCGGCATCGGCATCGGCATCATCCGCCAGGCCGAATCCAACACTTTGGATATTTCGACCGGCGTCCAGGCCGCCGTCGCCAAGCTGCAGGAAAACCTGCCCAAGGGCATGGCGATCAAGATCACCAGCGACGACGCGGTCTTCGTCAAGGGCGCCGTGCATGAGGTCGAGATCGCGCTCGGCCTGTCGGTCACAATGGTGCTGATCGTCATCTACGTCTTCCTGCTCGACTGGCGCGCCACGCTGATCCCCGGCCTGTCGATGCCGGTCGCCATGATCGGCACCATCGCCGCCATCTATCTGGCCGGCTTCTCGGTCAACATCCTGACTTTGCTTGCCCTGGTGCTGGCGACTGGCCTTGTCGTCGACGACGCTATCGTCGTGCTCGAAAACATCGTGCGACGACGCAACGAAGGCATGGGGCCCCGCGCCGCCGCCGTGCTCGGCGCGCAGGAAGTGTTCTTCGCCGTCGTCGCCACGACATTGACGCTGGTCGCCGTCTTCGTGCCGATCTCCTTCCTGCCCGGCCAAACCGGCGGCCTGTTTCGCGAATTCGGCTTCGTGCTTGCCATGTCGGTGCTTTTATCCTGCGTGGTGGCGCTGACGCTTTGCCCGATGCTCGCCTCGCGCATGCTGACGAGCGCCTCGCTCCACCACGAAGGCGGCCATGGCTTCGGCGCCCGCATCGGCGGCGCGCTCAACGCCGGCTACAAGCGCGGCCTGCATGCCTGTCTCGACGCGCCCTGGATCGTGGTGCTGGTCGCTGTGCTGTTTGCCGGCACCGCCTTCACGCTGTTCGGCGCCATCCGCCAGGAACTGACGCCGACCGAGGACCGCGCCGCCGTGCTGTTGCGCATCAGCGCTCCGCAAGGCGTCAGCCTCGACTACACGACGCAACAGATGCAGAAGATCGAGAAACTGATTCAGCCGATGCGCGATTCCGGCGAGATCCGCGCCACTTTCGAGAATGCCGGCCAGAACGGCTCCTACAACTCCGGCTTCATGGTGATGACGCTCGCCCCTTGGAACGAGCGCAGCCGCAGCCAGCAGGAAATCATGGCCGAGATCAGCCAGCTGACCAAGCTGGTGCCGAGCGTGCGTATCTTCCCGGTCCAGCCCAACAGCCTCGGTATCCGCGGCGCCGGCAACGGCCTGCAATTCGCCCTTGTCGGCAACGACCGCAAGGCGCTCGGCGACGCGGCGGTGAAAATCATCGCCGAGATGCAGAAGGATCCGCGTTTCCAGACGCCGCGCCTCTCCATCGATCCGACGCAGCCGCAACTCGCCGTGGCCATTGACCGCGAGCGCGCCTCCGATCTCGGCATCGACATAACCGGGCTGGCCAACACCATGCAGGCCATGCTCGACGGCAATGATGTCGTCGACGTCTACATCGCCGACCGCAGTTATGGCGTGAAGCTGGTCTCGACCACCAATCCGATCAACGATCCGACCGACCTGGAAAACGTCTTCCTGAAGACGGGCGACGGTCGCTTCGTGCCGATGTCGACCATCGCCACCTTGACCGAACGCGCCGTGCCGCCATCGCTGTCGCGCGAGCAGCAGCAGCCGTCGGTGGCGATCACCTCCAACCTTTCAGGCAATTTCGCGCTCGGCGACGCGTTGACCCGCGCCGAGGAAATCGCCACGCCGCTGTTGCCGCCAGGCAGCCGCATCCTGCCGCTGGCCGAGGCCGCGACGCTGGGCGAAACCAACAGCGCCATGGTGACCATCTTCGGCTTCGCGCTGGTCATCATCCTGCTTGTGCTGGCGGCGCAGTTCGAAAGCTTCGTCAGCGCCGTCATCATCATGGCGACGGTGCCGCTCGGGCTGGCCTGCGCCATCTTTGCCTTACTGCTGTCGGGCACCAGCCTCAACGCCTACAGCCAGATCGGCCTCGTGCTGCTGGTCGGCGTCATGGCCAAGAACGGCATCCTGATCGTCGAATTCGCCAACCAGCTGCGCGACCGCGGGCTGGGCGTGCGCGAGGCGATCGAGCAGGCCTCGGTGATCCGCTTGCGGCCGGTGATGATGACCATGATCTGCACCATCCTTGGCGGCGTGCCGCTGGTGCTGGCCGCCGGCGCCGGCGCCGAGGCGCGCGTGGCACTCGGCTGGGTCATCGTCGGCGGGCTCGGTCTGGCCACCATCTCGACGCTCTTCCTCACCCCAGTCGCCTATCTGCTGCTCGGCCGCTTCGTCACGCCCAAGACGCATGAGGAAGCGCGGCTGAAGCGCGAATTGGAGGAAGCCGCCTACACGAACATCGAGCCGGCCGAATAGAGCTATTTCAGCAGCCGGCCTTCGATCGACCAGCGCGCCGACAGAAAGTTCAGCACAGCGGCCACGATCAACCCGCCGATCTTTGCCGGCCACACGCCGAGAGCTCCGGCCAGCATGGCGATCGAAAGGCTGGAAACACCCAGCGAAATCAGCGCGCCCAGCGAGACGAAGCGCAGGAACGAATGGTGCAGCCGGATGTCCGGGTCCCGTTCGAACGACCAGAACCGGTTCGCCACAAAGGAGAAAAGGACGGCGACCAGCCAGGCCGCGACATTGGCGGCCAAAGGCGGCATGGCGAGCTTGAGCAGCAGGAAAAACGCGGCAAGGTCGATGCAGGTGTTCGCCAGTCCCACCAAGGCGAAGCGGACGATCTTGCTGCCGGTCGAACGTTGCGTCTGGTCGGTGCCGCTCATGAGCCGCCGTCCATGACGCGGACCCCGGCCCGGTCCAGGCTGGCGCCAAAATCATCAGAGCCCAGAACCGCGAACTCGACCTCGCGCGCGCCTTGCATGACGTCTCGTGCCCGCAGCGTTTCGTCGACATGGCCGGGATGGCACATGAACAACCCTTGCTCCGGCAAGCTCGCCAATGCGGCGTTCAGCGTCGGAGCGAATTTCTCCGGCTGCCGCCAGTCATAGATGCCGCAAAGCGGTGTCATGACGGCAAAGCCCGCGCGTTGCATCGCTTTGTTGAAGCCGGCGGCAAGGGCAGCGATCGCGGCGATCTTGGCCGCCGCGTCGAGGCCGACAAGTGCTGGCGCGCCGCGCAGCGCCGGCTTGTCCGCGGCCGTCGCGAAACGCGCCAGCAGCCACTTTCGCACCACCGGCAGGAAATGCACGTGCTGGTGCCCGTCAATGAAGTCGGGCGGGCCTCCCAGCGCTTCGATAAAGCGGTCATACTGGGCGTCGAGTTCGGCATGCACGTCGCGCGCGTCGATGCGGCCGCGCCGGATCGGCAGCGCCAGCGAGCCAAGCGGCGGCAGCCTGCCTTCCGGCGCCAGGCTCGACGAACCGGTGACGGCGACCTGATCGGTGAGGGTCAGATGCAATCCGACCGCCGCCCTTTCGCGCAAAGGTCTTATGCGCCGCGCCTCCTCTTCCCATTCGGGAAAACCGGTCATGCAACTGGTGCCCGTCAGGCGACCGCGATCGATGAGGTCGAGGATCGCCTTCGATACGCCGGGCGCCAGGCCGTAATCGTCGGCGATCAGGCGGATCGATCTGGTCATTTGCTGGAGGCGGCCTGTTCGGCGGCATCGCCATGCAGGACATCGCGCACGATATAGACCGGCCGGTCCTTGCTTTCACTGAGTGTGACCCAGACATATTCGCCGATCAGGCCGAGCAATGTGAGGTTGAGCCCGCCCAGCAGCACGACGGCGACCATAAGGCTCGGGTAGCCGGGCACGGAGATGCCGTAGAACAGCACCTCGAAAAGCACCTTCACGCCGTAGGCCAGGCCGGCAAGCGCCGCCAGCAAGCCGATGAGGCTGATGATGCGCAGCGGGATCACCGAAAAGGAGGTGAACCCTTCCAGCGAAAAAGCGATCAGGTTGAGCCGGTTCCATTTCGATGTGCCGCTCACCCGGTTCTCGGGCGTGTAGAGCATCGCTTTCTGGTTGAAGCCGGCCCAGGCGAACAGGCCCTTGTTGAAGCGCCGCTTGTCGCGCACGCTGATCAGGGCCCGCACCACGGCGGCGCGCATGACGCGAAAGTCGCCGGCATTCTCCGGGATATCGAAGCGCTGGCTGCTGTTGATCAGCTTGTAGAACAGCCGCGCCATCTGGCTGCGCCGCCAACTCGCCTCGCGCCGGTCATTCTGCGCGTAGACGACATCGATATCCGCGTTCTCGACCAGCTCGCCGATCATTGTCAGGCTGATCTCCATCGAATGCTGGAGATCGGAATCCATGATCAGGACCATGTCGCCGCGCGAATGGTCGAGGCCGGCGAGCACCGCCGCCTCCTTGCCGAAATTGCGGCTGAGCCGCACGATCTCCCAGGAGCCGGACAGCGCGGCGGCGAACCTTTCGGCGCCGCCGTCGCGGCTGCCGTCGTCGATCAGTATCTTGCGGACAGACATTCCGAAGCGCTCACCAACCGCCGCTTCCAGCCTGTCGAGCAATCCGACGAAGGCGACCGCGGATTCGGCTTCGTTGAGGAAGGGCGCAATGATGTCGAGCGTTTCAGCCATGCGCGACGGACCTTGTCTCGGCCGCCTTCTCGCGCCCCTTCACCCAGAACCAGCCGATGAGAGTGCAAGCTGTGATGGTGACGCTGATCGGCCGGAACCACGGGTGGAAGAAGTTGTGCATATCGCGGGTAAGGCTGGTTAGACCCGTAAGGAAGAGCAGGACGGCCACAAACCAGCG
This sequence comes from Mesorhizobium sp., assembly GCA_019509685.1. Next base: position 5,008 of record JAEKLU010000237.1, read on the forward strand.
CATGGATGCGGCTTTCTCGTCCTGCCACAGCAAAGCGACCGAGAGGCCGGCGGGAACCGCCACCAAGGCATAGGTGTTCGGCTCGACGCGCGGGTTGAACACGCACATGTAGAACGCCGCCACCAGGAAAATGGCGAGCCCGCGGACATTGGAGTCCAGCCTGCGGTCGAACTGAAGCACGATCCAAAGCGTGAGCAATGCCGCGATGGCGCGCACGATCGTTGCATCGAATTCAGGGATCAGCAGTCCAATGGAGGCAAAAGGCGCGGTAAAATCCGTCGCAATGAACGGGCCGGTATGGTCGACCGCCATCGAGGTCACCATGCGGAAGAAATCCGCATATTGGGCATTGATGTAGTCCGTGGATGCAAAGGCGTAAGGAACGGCGAGCACGACCGCCACCGCCAGCACAAGCACCGGAATAAGCCGGGGCCGCAGAGCGCCGGCGAGCAGCAGCATGACCAGGGCCGTCGGCTTGGCAATGATGGCGAGCGAAGCCCACAAGAAGGTTTCCGCGCGGCGCCCTTCAAGCGCCGACAGAGTGAGGAGCCAGCACGCGCCGGCCAGCAGGATCGTCGACTGGCCGTTGCGCACCGCGCCGAGTGCCAGCGGCAGCGCCAGGAACAGCCCGTAGGAGAGGCGCCATGCCTGGTCGTCGCCGCCTATCTTGCGCACTTGGCGAACAGCCGCCAGCGTGAGCACGCCGAAGCACAGCAGCCGCCACAAAGTATCGCCGACATAAGGACCAAGCTTCAGCAGCGGGACGTAGAGGGCTGCAAAGGCGGGCGCGTAGAGGTAACCCATCGCCAGTTCGACATGGTAGAGCGGACGGGCCGCGATGAAGGCTTCGGAGCCATTTCGGTAGACGAAAACGACGGAACGGGCGTCAGGCGCATGCCAGGCCATGATCTGGACGATCACGAACGCCCCGATCCACAGCCAAAGTCCCAGACGGTCGAAAACCGGTTTGGTCATCGTCATCACCCCATATTTCAGCCAGGATGATTTTTCCCATCATCGTCCGGCTTCAGGGCCGGCGACATATCACGGAGCCATCAGCGCGGCATAGAGCATCGGCTCTTGGCACCCGGAAAATGTGCAAGCGCCAGGCGGCAGACCCCGGAATTCCGGCTTTTTCGAGGGTTTGCGATGCCTATCACAGCTCTGTGTTCGATATTTTGGACTCGCGTGTCATGCCGCGAAGCCCGGCGATCAAGGCGGACATCCGATCTATGGCCTGATGAACACCTTGCCGTTCGGCTTGGCCAGTTCGGCGGGCAGCCGCGCCATCGCCTCCTCGAATGGCACCACCGCGGTGACATCGGTCGACCAGCGTCCGTCGGAAAAGCGTTTCTGCGCCTCCAGCACGGCCGCGCCCAGCCTGTCGCGGAACTGCCGCATCCATTCGACGAGCCAGAAGCCCTCGATATGCTTGTGCTGGAAGATCAACTGGCCAGGCTCGCGAATCACCGTCGGCTCGGCATCGAGCCGGCCATAGATGATCCAGCGCGAGCGCTTCGGCGTGGCGTTGAAAATGGCTGATGCCAGCGGGCCGGTGACCGCATCGAGGAAGATGCGCGGCTGCTCGGCCTTGATCACTTCGCGCAGCGAGGCTTCGAAATCGGCCGCCTTTTCGTTGAGCACATGGGCGGCGCCGTGCTGCTTGAGCAGTTCTATCTGCTCGTCGCGGCGCACGGTGACGATCGGCCGGAAGCCTGCTTCCTTGGCCAGCCCGATGATCAGCTTGCAGAGCTGGCTGGCGCCGGCCGTCATGATGAAGGCCTTCTCGCCTGTCTCCCTGACGATGTCGAACATGGCCAAAGCGGTCAGCGGATTGACGATCATCGCGGCAGCGTCCTCGTCGCGCACCGTGTCGAGAAGCGGAATGCAGGATATGGCCTCGGCGACGGCGTAGTCGGCCCAGGCACCCCAGTTCGAGACGCCAGTGGCGAAGGCGACGCGTTTGCCGTCCAGGCTTTTTGCATAGGCGTCGTCACCGGTGGCGACGACAACGCCGACGCCTTCGAAGCCGGCCGGCCGGCCCTGCACACGCGGCTGTCCGTATTGGCCCTTGATGAAGGCAATATCGGAGGGATTGATCGAGGCGAGGCTGACCTTGATCAGCGCCTGTGTCGGCCCCGGCGTCGGCACGCCGATGCTGCCCGGTTGAAGATAGGGCTCCATCGCCTCGAGCGCGGCGGCCGAGGGCGTCCTGGTGTAGCCATCGCCGACAAGCAGCAGACCCTTCATTTCCGACGGAAGCGCCATGATGGTCAGACCTTTTCCTGCGTGTATTTTTTCAGTTCCGTGCGCGCCACCTGGCGCCGGTGCACCGCGTCCGGCCCGTCGGCAAGCCGCAGGGTCCTCAGATGCGTCCATGAGCGGGCGAGTGGTGTATCCTGGCTGATACCTTGCGCGCCGAACATCTGCACCGCTTCGTCGGTGACTTTCAGCGCCATTCGCGGCGCGATCACCTTGATCTGGCTGATCCAGGGGGCGGCGGCGCGCGCATCGCCCTGGTCGATCATCCACGCCGCCTTGAGGCAGAGCAACCGCGCCATCTCGATCTCCATGCGGCATTCGGCGATGATGTCGAAATTGGCGCCGAGCCTGGCCAGAGGCTGGCCGAAGGCCTCGCGCCGCACCGAGCGCTGGCACAGCATCTCCAGCGCCATCTCGGCCTGGCCGATGGCGCGCATGCAATGATGGATGCGGCCAGGACCTAGCCGGCCTTGCGCGATTTCGAAGCCCCTGCCCTCGCCAAGGATCAGGTTAGCCGCCGGCACCCGCACATTCTCGAACCTCAGATGCATGTGGCCGTGCGGCGCATCGTCCTCGCCATAGACCTGCATGGCGCGGATTTTGGTGACGCCTTTGCTGTCCGCCGGCACCAGCACCATGGAATGCCGGCGATGCTGCGGCTCCTCGTCCGAGCCCGTGCGGACCATGACGATATAGATGGCGCAGCGCGGGTCGCCGGCGCCGGACGCCCACCATTTTTCGCCGTTGAGCACATAGTCGTCGCCGCGCCGCTCGCAGCGCATCGCAATGTTGGTCGCGTCCGAGGACGCCACATCCGGCTCGGTCATCAGATAGGCCGAGCGGATCCGGCCTTCGAGCAACGGCTCCAGCCACTGCCGCTTGTGGTCCTCGGAACCATACCGCTCCAGCACCTCCATATTGCCGGTGTCGGGCGCCGAGCAATTGAAGGTCTCGGCGCCGAGATGCGCCTTGCCCATTTCTTCCGCAAGGTAAGCGTATTCGACGGTGGAAAGACCATAGCCGCGCGTCGAATCGGTCAGCCAGAAATTCCACAGCCCGCGCTTGCGCGCCGTCTTCTTCAAACCTTCCAGAATTTCCGTCTGCCTGGCGGTGTAGGCCCAGCGGTCGCCGCCTTTGCCGACCTCGGCCAGAAATTCCTCGCCGAGCGGCGCAATCTCGTCGCGCACCATCGCGGCCACGCGCTGATGGATCGGCCTCAGCCGCTCGGTGATGCCGAGATTCATGTCCGCCATCGCATCGGCCCTTTCGCAGATAGATCTTTACCCGTGGCAAGGATGACCGTACTTCGGCTAGCCTTGTCAACGCGAGTCCCCTCGCCGGTTCGGCCGAGGCATGCGGAGGATTGTTATGAGTTACCTGGACAAGCTGTTCTCGGTCACCGGCAAGACCGCGTTGGTGACGGGTGCTGCGACCGGCATCGGCCGCATGGTGGCGACCGGCCTGGTACGCGCCGGCGCCAGCGTGATGATCGCCTCGCGCAAGGGCGAGGACTGCGTCAAGGTCGCCAACGACCTGAACGCGCTCGGCGGCTCCGGCCATGCCGAAGGCTTTGCCGGCGACGTTTCCAGCGAAGCGGGCATTGCGGCCCTTGTCGCAGAGGTAAAAGCGCGCACCGAGCGGCTGCATATCCTGGTCAACAATGCCGGTATCTCCTGGGGCGCGCCGCTGCAGGAATTCCCTTATAGCGCCTGGGCCAAGGTGTTCGGCGTCAACGTCACCGCCGTCTTCCACCTGACCAGGGAACTGCTGCCGCTGCTCGACGCGGCGGCGAGCGACGAGGATCCGGCCCGGGTGATCAATCTGGGTTCGGTGATGGGCACGCAGCCGCTTGCCGACGACGCCTATTCCTACACTGCCTCCAAGGCCGCGGTTCACCATTTGACGCGCACGCTGGCGCTTGAGTTCGCCGACCGCCGGATCACGGTCAACGCCTTTGCGCCTGGCCCTTTCCAGAGCCGCATGACGGCCTTTGCGACCGCCACCAAGGCGCAGGCGAAACATGTCGGCAACCACGTTCCGCTCGGACGCATCGGCGTAGCGGATGACATTGCCGGCGCAACGCTTTATTTGTGCAGCCGTGCCGGCAGCTATGTCACCGGCGCCATCCTGCCGATCGACGGCGGCCAGTCGGTTCAGCATGGGATGACATTGTTCAAGGAATAAGACGCCCGGCTCAAGAAATCCGGGCGGGGTGGGAGGACATCAGCGTGGAACCGATCAGTCTGGATCTGCTTCTGGCAAGCGTCGGCAAGGAAGTCGGGGTCTCGCCATGGCGAACGGTGACGCAGCGCATGATCGACCAGTTCGCCGATGCCACCGACGACCACCAGTTCATCCATTGCGATCCCGAGCGCGCCGCGCGCGAGACGCCGTTCGGCGGCACCATCGCGCACGGTTTCCTGTCGCTGTCGCTGTTGTCGGCGATGACCTTCGAGACCATGCCGCCGATCGAAAACACCAAGATGGGCGTCAACCACGGTTTCGACACGCTGCGCTTCCTGTCGCCGGTCAAGACCGGCTCGCGCATCCGCACGCACTTCGTGCTGGCCGACGTCAAGGTGAGGCCCTCCGGCTGGGTGCAGACCGCGCACGACGTGACCATCGAGATCGAGGGATCGAAAAAACCGGCGCTGACGGCGCGTTGGCTGACCCTGACGCTGATCGAGCGGCAGCCAGAGACCGCATGAGCGGCGATGCCAATGCTCTCGATAAGTCGGCGCTTGCGCTCGATCAGGGCGCGCTCACGCCCTATCTCGAGGTGCATGTCCCGGGTTTCGCCGGGCTTTCCGCGATCGAGAAATTCAAATCCGGACAATCCAACCCGACCTATCTGTTGACCGCCGCCAGCGGCCGCTATGTGCTGCGCGCCAAGCCGCCCGGACAGCTCTTGAAATCCGCGCATCAGGTCGATCGCGAATTCCGGGTGATGCGGGCGCTTGCCGGCACCGCGGTGCCGGTGCCGCGCATGCTGCATCTTTCGGCCGAGGACTCGCCGATAGGCCGCAGGTTCTACGTCATGGAGTACCTGGACGGGCGCATCTTCTGGGACCCGTCGCTGCCGGACGCATCGGGCAATGACGAGCGGGCAGCAATCTATGACGCGATGAACGCGACGCTCGCCGCCTTGCACGATGTCGATGTCGAGGCCGCCGGCCTCGGTGATTTCGGCAAGCCGGGCAGTTATTTCGAGCGGCAGTTCGCCCGCTGGACCAGCCAATACCGGGCCTCCGAAACGGACAGGATCGCCGACATGGATCGGCTGATCGGCTGGCTGGAAACCCATATGCCGGCCGATGATGGCCGCGTTTCGCTGGTGCATGGCGACTACCGGCTGGACAACATGATGTTCGCCAAGGACGCACCCAGGGTCATTGCGGTGCTCGACTGGGAATTGTCGACGCTCGGCCACCCCTTTGCCGACATCGCTTATCAATGCATGCAATGGCGGCTGCCGCATGCTTCCGGCTTTCGCGGCCTTGGCGGCGTCGACCGCGCGGCGCTCAACCTGCCGTCCGAAGAGGACTATGTCTCAGCCTATTGCCGTCGGCGCGGTATCGACGGCATCGGCAACTGGACCTTCTTCCTGTCCTTTTCCTTCTTCCGCCTG
>JAEKLU010000238.1 GCA_019509685.1 Mesorhizobium sp.
ACCTGGGTGCATCGCTTCTACCGCTCGCGCCGCTTCGGCACGCAGGCAGCGCCGACTTCAGGCTCGATGGGCTACGGCACGCCGGCCGCGGTCGCCGCCAAATCGCTGTTCCCGGATCGCACCGTGGTTGCCTTTGCCGGCGACGGCTGCTTCCTGATGAACGGCCAGGAGTTCGCGACGGCGATCCAATATGACCTGCCGATCATCGTCATCGTCGTCAACAACGGCATCTACGGCACCATCCGCATGCATCAAGAGCGGGAATATCCGAGCCGCGTCGTCGCCACCGATCTGAAGAACCCGGACTTTGCCGCGCTGGCCCGCGCCTATGGCGGCCATGGCGAGACGGTCGAGAAGACCGAAGACTTCGCGCCTGCTTTCGAACGCGCGCGCGCCAGCGGCAAGCCGGCGATCGTCGAGATCAAGCTCGATCCCGAAGCGATCACGCCGACCCGCACGCTGACGCAGATCCGCGACAGGAGTTGAGGCAGGCCTTCTGCTGCCGCACGACAAAAGGGGCGGCGAACCGCCCCTTTTGCGTCTTTACATCGCGCCGCCGGCCTTCTCGATCTGGCCGCGGATTTCGCCATCCTTGTTCGCGGCGGTGTGGACGTTGACATAGTACTTGCCGGCTTCGAGGTCGGTCGCCTGCGCATCGGTCAACGTCGCCGATCCCTTGATCGGGCTCTTCAGCTTGCCCTTGAACGGAATAACCGGATCGGCATTCGCCCCCATCGCCGCCGGCCCATGGATGTGAGCAGCAATCGCCGGCCCGCTGAGGCCGGAATATTTCACGTTCCAGCTCAGCTTCTTCTTGGTGGTGTCATAGCTGAACGTCGCGGTTCCCTTGCCCTTGGTGGTGACGGGCGGGCTCTGCTGGCTGCCGTCGAGCGTCGCCTTGTACTTCACCACCTCGGCCATGGCCGGGGATGCGAGCAGGAAAGCGGTCGAAACGGCCAGCGCCGAAAGCATCGGCACGGATAGGATGCGCATGAAGAACCTCCGTTGATTGCAAACACCCTCCACGGCTCCCCGGCGCGCGGATGCATCACTCAAACGGTTGAGCGACCCGATGTATCCCTGGACACGCTTATTTTACCGCGCACCATAAAATGGCGCGGCTGCCCGCCCCTTTTCCAAAGACCAGCCGTCAGACCGCCGCCAGCGCCTGCGTCAGGTCGGCGATCAGATCGTCAGGATGCTCGACGCCGATCGACAGCCTGACGGTGGTTTCGAGCACGCCGATGCGCTGGCGAACGTCAAAAGGAATGCCGGAATGGGTCATCGCCGCAGGATGGCTGGCGAGCGATTCCGTGCCGCCGAGACTCACCGCCAGCTTGAAGATCTGCAAATTGTTCAGAAAGGCGAAAGCCGCCTTCTGCCCGCCTTTGATATCGAAGGAGAAGGTCGAGCCAGCACCAGTGCATTGCGCCCTGTAGGCGCGCCCCGCCGCCGTATCCTCGCCCAGGAACGGCAGATAGTGGACCTTCTCGACCTTGGCATGATCGCGCAGGAATTCGGCGACCAGCCGCGCATTGTCGTTCGCCCGCTCCATGCGGATCGACAGGGTCTCCAGCGAGCGGCCGAGCATCCAGCAGGAGTGCGGGTCGAGCTGCGTGCCGATCGCACCGCGCAGCGCCTTGATCGGCTTGGTGACCGCCTTGCCGCCCATGGCGGCGCCCGCGATCAGGTCGGAATGGCCGCCGACATATTTGGTCAGCGAATAGACGGAAACATCGGCGCCGTGTTCGATCGGCCGCTGGAACACCGGGCCGAGCAGCGTGTTGTCGCAGACGATGATCGGCTTCGTCCCTTGCCGGACGCCGATCTCGTCGGCGATCCTGCGCATCAGCGCGATGTCGACAAGGCTGTTGGTCGGGTTCGACGGTGTCTCGATCAGGATGACCGAGACACGGCCCTTGGCCGTGGCGGCGTCGGCGGCGGCACGCACCGCCGCCTCGTCGACGCCGTCCGCGAAGCCGACGGCATCGATGCCGAAGCCGGCGAGCGTGCGCGTCAGCAGCGTCTCGGTGCCGCCGTAAAGCGGCTGCGAATGCAGGATGACATCGCCCGGCCGGGCATAGGCGAGCAGCGTCGTCGCAATCGCCGACATGCCGGACGAAAACAGGATGCAGGCATCCGTTCCCTCGTAGATCGCCAACCGGTCCTCGACGATCTCGCTGTTGGGATGGTTGAAGCGCGAATAGACGAGACCCGATGCCGTGCCGCTCGGCGGGTCCTTGCGGCCAGACGTGTAGTCGAAGAAGTCGCGCCCCTCTTCCGCCGACTTGAACACGAAGGTCGAGGTCAAAAACACCGGCGGCTTGACGGCGCCTTCCGACAGTTGCGGGTCGAAGCCATAGCTCAGCATCAGTGTCTCCGGATGGAGCTTATGGTTGCCGATATGGGTCTTCGACGGGCGCGGCGCGGTCATGGCTTTTCCTGCTTTTCGAGGGATGTCGCATGGCAATTTATGCGATCCCGATCAGCCAGTCCTTGCTATTTTCGGCCTCGCATGGCTGCCTTTCGGCAACAGATTGCCTGGAGAGATGAAAAGTGCAGCAGAAGATAGCCGACGATTTCGACCGCAAGATCCTGCGTGAACTGCAGGCCGATGCCCGCATCACCAACAACGAGCTTGCCGAGCGGATCGGCCTGTCGCCATCGCCCTGCCTGAGGCGCGTACGGCGCCTGGAGGAGACCGGCGTGATTAGAGGATACACCGCGCTGGTCGACCCGTTAGCCTTCGGCTGGGGCATGGTCGCCATCGCCACCATACGGCTCAGCCGCCAGAACGAGGACGAGATCGTCATGTTCGAGGACGCGATCCGCGGTTGGGACGAGGTGCTGGAATGCCACCTCGTCACCGGTTCGCGCGACTATGTGTTGAAGGTGGTGACCGGAAACCTCGAGCAGTACGAGCGCTTCATCAAGGAGAAGATCGCGCGGCTGAAATGCGTCGCCTCGATCGAGACCAGCTTCGTCATGAACACCATAAAGGAACGGCGCCTCTGACGCCGATGCATGTCGCCCAAAAGTGTGCGGCGGTTTTGGGACGACGACATGCATCAAACAAATGAGATAGAGCGGTTCTATCGAACCGCTCTATCCAGAGGCGCCGCATTCAAAGTCGAAATGTTCGGCCGAGCTTACTTGATCGCCTTGTCGGTCACCGCGGTCGTGTAGGCGCCGGTCGGCTCCTTGGTGATGATCTTCTGGTCGAGCAGCGCCTTGGCGGTGCGCTCGTAGGCCGCCGGGATCAGCTTGCCGTCGGCGTTGTCGATCAGCTTGGCCACTTCCTTCATCATGAACTTCTGGTGGTTCTCGTCCTGGCCGCCGGCGTCCACGACGATGCCCGCCGCCTCGTCGGTGTTCTCGGTGGCGTATTTCCAGCCCTTCATCGAGGCGCGCACGAAGCGCACCATCTTGTCCTCGAAGGCCGGATCCTTGAGCTTGTCCTCAAGCGTATAAAGCCCGTCCTCCAACAGATCGTTGCCCATGGCCGAGTAGTTGAACACGGTCAGGTCTTCGGGCTTGTAGCCGGCATCGAGCACCTGGCCGTATTCGTTGTAGGTCATGACCGAGATGCAGTCGGCCTGCTTCTGGATCAGCGGCTGCACGTCGAAGCTCTGCTTCAAGACGGTGACGCCGTCCGCGCCGCCGTCTGTCTTGAGGCCGATCTTGTTCATCCAGGCATAGAACGGATATTCGTTGCCGAAGAACCAGACGCCGAGCGTATGGCCCTTGAAGTCGGCCTCGGTCTTGATCGGGCCGTCCTTCGGGCAGACCAGTTCCATGCCCGCCTTCTTGAAGGGCTGGGCGATGTTGACGAGCCCCACGCCCTTGTCGCGGGCGGCCAGAGCGCCGCCCATCCAGTCGACGATCACGTCGGCGCCGCCGCCGGCGATCACCTGCTCCGGCGCGATATCCGGGCCGCCCGGCTTGATGTCGACGTCGAGGCCTTCGGCGTCATAAAAACCCTTGGCCTTGGCGACATAGTAGCCGGCGAACTGGGCCTGCGTGACCCATTTCAATTGCAGCGTCACCTTGTCGGCGGCCATCGCCTGGAAGGCGGCCAGCGACATGGCGCCGGCCAAAGCGGAAATCAGCAGTCTTTTCATGTTTTTACCCTCTGAAGTTAGCACCCAAACCCACCGCCCCTATCCACCTCGGACAGAGGGATGCCAAAACGTGACGGCTCTCTCGATGAGAGCGACCACGCCATAAAAGACCGAACCCGCAAGGGCTGCAACTGCGATTTCGGCCCATACCATGTCGATGTTCATGCGCCCGACCTCGGTCGAGATGCGAAAGCCCATGCCGACGACCGGCGTGCCGAAGAACTCCGCGACGATGGCGCCGATCAGCGCCAGCGTCGAGTTGATCTTCAGCGCGTTGAAGATGAAAGGCATTGCCGCCGGCAGCCGGAGCTTCAGCAAGGTCGGCCAATAGCCCGACGCATAAGTGCGCATCAGGTCGCGCTGCATATGCCCGGAAGCGGCAAGCCCGGCGACCGTGTTCACCAGCATCGGGAAGAAGGTCATGATGATGACGACCGCCGCCTTGGACGGCCAGTCGAAACCGAACCACATCACCATGATCGGTGCCACGCCGATGATCGGCAGCGCCGACACCATGTTGCCGATCGGCAGCAAGCCGCGCCTGAGAAACGGCACGCGGTCGGCCAGGATGGCGACGGCGAAGCCGGAGAGATTGCCTACGATATAGCCAAAGATCACCGCCTTGAGGATCGTCTGCCGTACATCGGCACCGAGGATCGGCAGCGAACTGGCAATACGCACGCCGATGGCGCTCGGCGGCGGCAAAAGGATGAACGGCACCCCGGCGCCGCGCGTCACCGCTTCCCAGATGATCAGGATCCAGGCGCCGAAGATCGCCGGGATGATCAGGCGCAGCGCGGTCCTCGCCACGCTCTCGCTTGGGCGCAATGAGGACAGCAAGGCAACGCAGCGCCAGGCAAGCAGCCAGGCGGCGGCAAGCAGCAGGAAATATGGCGCCAGTGCCGTGCCCTCAAAGCCGGCTATGCCTTTGATCAGTAGCCAGGCGGCGGCATGAGCGCCGACGAACAGCAAGACGGCCTCGACGATCGGCGTCAGCCTCACCATCGAGATCAATGCCGCGATCAGCAGCAAGCCGATGATCAGGCTTTTTGCCCCCATATAAGGGTAGGCAATAGTTGCTGTGGGTTGCGCCAGGGCCGCCACTTCCGGTTTCGACATGGCGCCAAGCGCCGCGGCGATAAGGCAAAGAAGGACAGCAAGCACCGCCTGCCAGGAGGGTCTCAGCCAGTTCATGCCGGCCTCCCGCCCATGGCGCGGTCGACGATGCGTCCGGCGATGCCTACAGCCATCACCAGAAGTGCGGCCACGATCGAGCCGGCGACCAGCGCCGACCAGATGTCGATGGACTGGCTGTAATAGGCGCCGGCCAGAAGCTTGGCGCCGATGCCGGCAACGGCACCTGTCGGCAATTCGCCGACAATGGCGCCGACCAGGCTCGCGGCGACCGCCACTTTCATCGAGGTGAACAGGAACGGCACCGAGGCTGGCACACGCAATTTCCAGAAGGTCTGCGAGGAACTGGCATTGTAGGTGTGCATCAGGTCGAGATGCATGATCTCGGGCGAGCGCAGCCCCTTCACCATGCCGACCGTCACCGGGAAGAACGACAGATAGGTCGAGATCATCGCCTTCGGGATCAGCCCGGTGATGCCGACCGCCGCCAAAACGACGATGATCATCGGCGCCACTGCCAGGATCGGAATGGTTTGCGAGGCGATGATCCACGGCATCAGGCTGCGCTCGAGCGTCGCCACATGCACGATGCCGACGGCAATGATGATGCCGAGCGCCGTGCCGAAGGCAAAGCCGAGCAGCGTCGAGGACAGCGTCACCCAGGCATTGTAGACAAGGCTGCGGTTCGAATTGACGGGCCGTAGGAAGGTGTTCTCGAAGAAATTCACGGCCACCTGATGCGGCGCCGGCAATGTGGGCTTCGGCTGCGCCAGCGTCTTGCCGATGAATTCGATGGTGCCGGGGGCCTGGTTGGCGCGGCGGTCGAGATCGCGCTGGAACGGCGCGTTGAGGATGACGGCGAAGACGTACCAGAGCACGACCACGCCCAGGAGGATCGAGGTGACGGGGACGAGTTTGGAGCGGAAGCTATCCATGGGCGCCTCCTCCTCTCCCCACCGGGGAGAGGGTGGCCGGAGCGAAGCGGAGGCCGGGTGAGGGGGAGTGTATTTGCCCTTCAAGCACGGCCAGGATCGTATCCAGCACCGCCCGCCGCTCCGCCAGAACCTCATGATTCCAGAAGCGAAGAACCGAATAACCGTTCTGATTCAGCCAAGCGCTTCTCGCTGCATCGGTTGGAGAATCCGCATGCTGGCTACCATCGATTTCGACGATCAATGCTTTCTCACGACAGACAAAGTCTGCGAAGAAAGGACCCAGCGGCACTTGCCTAACAAACTTGTAGCCATTGAGATGGCGCCCTCTCAGTCCGCCCCAGAGCCTGTACTCAGCCTCGGTTTCGTCGGTCCGGAGTTCTCGGGCTCGGGCCGTTGCTCCTGCTTTTCTTTTGGTCGGGTCCTTAGACTCACCCTCACCCGGCCGCTGCGCGGCCACCCTCTCCCCGGTGGGGAGAGGAGGAAACTCGCCCTCCTCAATCATCATAGCTGTGCCCAGCTCGCAGCCCGTCGCGCACCCTTGCCGCAATGGCCAAGAACTCCGGTGTCTCGCGAATATCGAGCGGCCGCTCCTTGGGCAGCGTCGATTCGATAATGTCGGTGACACGGCCGGGCCTTGGCGACATCACCACGATGCGCGTCGACAAATACACCGCCTCCGGGATCGAATGGGTGACGAAGCAGATCGTCTTGCTGGTGCGGCCCCACAATTCCAGCAATTGCTCGTTGAGGTGGTCGCGCACGATCTCGTCCAGCGCGCCGAACGGCTCGTCCATCAACAAGAGATCGGCATCGAAGGCGAGTGCGCGGGCAATCGAAGCGCGCTGCTGCATGCCGCCGGAAAGCTGCCAGGGGTATTTCTTCTCGAAGCCGGCGAGGTTGACGAGTTCCATCGTGCGCTTGATGCGCTGCGCCTGCTCGGCCTGGCTGAGACCGATGATCTCCAGCGGCAGCGCGACATTGCGCTCGATGGTGCGCCATGGAAACAACGCCGCGGCCTGGAAGACGTAGCCATAGGCGCGTTTCTCGCGCGCCTGCTCCGGCGACATGCCGTTGACCGAAATGGTCCCCGAGGTTGGCTTTTCCAAATCGGCGATGACGCGCAGCAGCGTGGTCTTACCGCAGCCGGAAGGTCCGATGAAGGAGACGAACTCGCCCTTGCCGATGCTCAGGTCGACATTGGACAGCGCCTGCACCGGACCGTCATTGGTCTGGAAGGTGAGGCCAAGTTTGCTTGCCGAAACGACGGCTGGCGATGTTTCCGTCATTGGTTGGCGCCTGCCTTTCGCAGCCGCTGCCGTGCCGGATGAAATGCGATTGCATTTGCCTTGATGTTGTTTTCCACTCGTCCAGTCCCAACTGATCGACGCCCGGAGCTTTGCCGATGTCGCCCAAACCCACCTGTCATCTTATCCGCCCTGAAAGCACTTATGAAGGCAAGCAGGGATTGACCTATTTTGCCGGCATCGCCACGGAGTCGGTCGGCTCCTCCGGCATCTGCATGCATGTGCTCACCATGCCGCCCGGCGCCCGCGCCAAGGCGCATCTGCACGAGAACCACGAGACCGCGATCTACGTGCTCTCGGGCGAGGTTCACACCTGGTATGGCGACCGGCTCGAGCACCACATCGTCGTCAAGGCCGGCGACCTGTTCTACATCCCGGCTGGCGTGCCGCATCTGCCGGCCAATCTGAGCAACGCCCCCTCTTCGGCCGTGATCGCCCGCACCGATCCCAACGAGCAGGAAAGCGTCGTGCTGCTGCCGGAACTGGATGCGCTGGTTGCCTGAAACAGGGTGAAACCCTCCCGTCGTCATTTGCACCGGGAGACTTCGCCCATCACATTGCCGTCGCCATCGGCCACCACCAGCTTCTTTGCGTTCTTTGCGCTGCGCTTGATGGTGAACTTGGTCGGCGCCTGCCCCTCTTCGCCTTCCGCCTCGCATTTTGCAGTGACCACCAACGATCCGTCGGCCTGTGCCTTGGTGTCGCTGAAGGTGCAGGCGCTGGCAGCCGTGATCAGTTCCTTGTCGGTCAAAAGCAGCATCTGGTCGGCGGCGACTTCCTGGCCATTCCGATTGATGCAGCCATATTTGTCGCCATAGGGCTTCGAAAGGTCGATGCCGGCCGCCGAAGCATGGCCGGCGGCAACGATCAAGACAGCGGTGAAAACCAGCCCCCCGCGCCGCATCTCAAACCCCCGTCGCCGGAATGCCGGTACGTTCGACCCTGCGCGGCGCGGAAATCTCCTTCCAGGTCGACAGCGCCCGGTTGACTGCGGCGTTCGGCTCACGGGCGACGAACTCGCCATGGCCCATCTTGGCTTTGACCTCGGCTTCTTGGATCGAGAGTTCGCCACGCGAGAAGACGAAGCGCGGCAGGCCGGTCACCTCGAACCCTTCGAAGACGTTGTAGTCGATCACCGACTGCTGCTTTCCGGCTGTGATCGTCTTCTTGCGCTTCGGATCCCAGACGATGATGTCGGCATCCGCACCTTCGACGATCGCGCCCTTCTTCGGATACATGTTGAGGATCTTGGCGATGTTGGTCGAGGTCACCGCGACGAACTCGTTCATCGTCAGCCGGCCGGTGTTGACGCCGGTCGTCCACAGCATCGGCAGCCGGTCTTCGAGGCCGCCGGTGCCGTTGGGGATCTTGGTGAAATCGCCGACGCCGTTGCGCTTCTGTTTGGTGGTGAAGGCGCAATGGTCGGTCGCCACCACTTGCAGCGAGCCTGCCTGCAGGCCGGCCCACAGCGAATCCTGATGCAATTTGTTGCGGAAGGGCGGGCTCATCACGCGCCGCGCCGCATGGTCCCAGTCCTTGTTGAAATATTCGGTCTCATCCAGCGTCAGATGCTGGATCAGCGGCTCGCCGAACACGCGCATGCCTTTCTGGCGCGCCCGGCGGATCGCCTCGTGGCTCTGCTCGCACGAGACATGCACGACATAGAGCGGCACGCCGGCCATGTCGGCGATCATGATGGCGCGGTTTGTCGCCTCGCCTTCCACTTCCGGCGGACGCGAATAAGCGTGACCTTCCGGCCCGTTGTTGCCGGCCGCCAGCAGTTTTTGCGACAGCGCCGCGACGACGTCGCCATTCTCGGCATGGACCAAGGGCAGCGCGCCCAGATCGGCGCAGCGCTGGAACGACGCATACATCTCGTCGTCGTCGACCATCAGCGCGCCCTTATAGGCCATGAAGTGCTTGAACGAGGTGATGCCGCGGTCGACGACTTTCGCCATCTCGTCGAACACCTGCTTGCCCCACCAGGTGATCGCCATGTGGAAGGAGTAGTCGCAGGCCGCCTTCGAGGTTTTGTTGTCCCACATCTGCAGCGCTTCGAGCAGCGACTGTTGCGGCGCCGGCAGGCAGAAATCGACGACCATCGTGGTGCCGCCGGAAAGCGCTGCACGGGTGCCGGATTCGAAATCGTCGGCCGAATAGGTGCCCATGAACGGCATTTCGAGATGCGTGTGCGGATCGATGCCGCCCGGCATGACATAGCAGCCGGTAGCGTCGAACTCATGATCGCCATGCAGGTTAGAGCCGATGGCGACGATCTTGCCGTGCTGCATCAGCACGTCCGCCTTCCAGCTGCGGTCGGCGGTCACAACGGTCCCGTTGCGGATAACTTTGGTCATTGTCGTGTTCCCTTGTTCTTGCCGCGCTTCTTTTGAGCGTCGTTTGAAACCGGATTTCAGTTCACGCCACGATTCCCGCCGTTTCCACCACCGCGTGGAACAAAACGTCGGCGCCGGCGCTCGCCCATTCCTTGGAGATTTCCTCGGCCTCGTTGTGTGACAACCCGTCAACGCACGGGCACATCACCATGGCGGTCGGTGCGACGCGGTTGATCCAGCATGCGTCGTGACCGGCGCCGGACACGATGTTGCGGTGCGTATAGCCGAGGCGTTCGGCCGCGTCGCGGATCGCCTTGACGCAGCTCTTGTCGAAGGTCACCGGATCGAAAGCGCCGACCTCTTGGATTTCATGCTTGATGTCGAGCGCCTCGCAGATCGTGTCGATGCCTTCGCGGATGCGGGCGTTCATCGCGTCCAGCACTTCCTTTTCCGGCGAGCGGATATCGATGGTGAACACGGTGCGGCCGGCAATAATGTTGCGCGAGTTGGGATAGGCCTCCATGTGGCCGACCGCGCCGACGGCGTCCGGCTGGTAGTCCATCGCGATCTCATGCACCAGCTCGATGACTCGCGCCATGCCGAGCCCGGCATTGCGGCGCTTGGGCATCGGTGTCGAGCCGGTATGCGCTTCCTTGCCGGTCAGCGTCACCTGCAGCCATTTCAGGCCCTGGCCATGGGTGACGACACCGATGTCGATGCCTTCATCTTCCAGGATCGGCCCCTGCTCGATGTGCAATTCGAAGAAGGCGTGGATCTTGCGATCGCCGACCTTCTCCGTGCCTTTCCAGCCGATGCGCTCCAGCTCCTCGCCGAATTTCTTGCCGGCCTTGTCGGTGTGCGCATAAACATCAGCCTGATCGAGCACGCCGGCGAACACGCCCGACGCCATCATCGCCGGGGCAAAGCGCGAGCCTTCTTCGTTGGTCCAGTTGGTGACGACGATCGGGTGTCTGGTCTTGATGCCGAGATCGTTGAGCGATCGGATGATCTCCAGCCCGCCGAGAACGCCGAGCAC
>JAEKLU010000239.1 GCA_019509685.1 Mesorhizobium sp.
TCGCCCGCGCCGACGCCGCTTGCTACGCCGCCAAGGCGGCTGGCCGCGGCTGCGTTTCCGCAGCGCCCGACGAAGTTCCGCCCGGCGAAATTTCGAAAGGCGGCGCGGCGCATCCGCCGCTCGCCGCGGCGTCTTAAAGCGGGTCGCGTGAAAAAGGATTCACGCGACCCGCTCTATCTCTTTGTTTTGACGCAATTCCGGACGGAAGGCTACGGCCAAGCCGCCGAGCCTGACCGCTCACACTTTTCCTGGAATTGCTCTAGGCGTTCAACTGAAAAAGATCAGCGCGTCGGCACCGGATGCTCGCCGCGATAGTCGTAGAAGCCGCGCCCGGTCTTGCGGCCGAGCCAGCCGGCCTCGACATATTTCACCAGCAGCGGGCATGGACGGTATTTCGAGTCCGACAGGCCCTCATGCAGCACCTGCATGATCGACAGACAGGTGTCGAGGCCGATGAAGTCGGCGAGTTGCAGCGGTCCCATCGGATGGTTGGCGCCGAGCCGCATGGCGGTATCGATGGCATCGACCGAGCCGACGCCTTCGTAAAGCGTGTAGATCGCCTCGTTGATCATCGGCAAAAGGATGCGGTTGACGATGAAGGCCGGGAAATCCTCGGAGACGGTGATCGTCTTGTCGAGGTGCTTCACATAGGACTTGGCCGCCTCGAAGGTCTGGTCCTCGGTGGCGATGCCGCGCACCAGCTCGACCAGCTTCATCACCGGCACCGGATTCATGAAATGAATGCCGATGAAGCGTTCGGGACGATCGGTCTGCGCGGCGAGCCGGGTGATCGAGATCGATGAGGTGTTGGTCGCCAGGATCGCCTCCGGATTGAGCTGCGGGCAGAGCTGGGCGTAGATCTTGCGCTTGACCGTTTCGTCCTCGGTCGCGGCCTCGATCACCAGATCGGCGGCGGCGAGGTCGGCCATGGTCGGGGCGGCCGAGATGCGCGCCATCGCGTCATTGCGCGCCTTCTCCTCAAGCTTACCGGAGCCAACCTGGCGAGCCATGTTGCCGCTGATGGTGGCAATGCCCTTCTCGATGCGGTCGGGTGAAAGATCGTGGATCAGCACCTTGTAGCCACCCAACGCCGAGACATGGGCGATGCCGCCGCCCATCTGACCCGCGCCGACAATACCGATCGTCTCGATCTTGCTCATTACCCCGATCCCGTCCGGAGCATCTCCGCCTCTGGGAGGCGCGAAACGCTCTCATCTGCTTGTTTAACGCAATTCCGTACGGAAAACTGCTAGGCACATTTCCTGGAACTGCTTTGAGCCTTGGTGGCCCGCATTTTTGTGCAGTGCAAACTAAAAGGGCGGGGCGACTTCGTCTACCCCACCCTTCACAATTTAGTACGTCCAGGTAGAACGCGTCAAAGCGCCTTTTGCAGCTCCGGCAGGATGACAAAGAGATCGCCAACCAGGCCGTAATCGGCAACCTGGAAGATCGGCGCTTCCTCGTCCTTGTTGATGGCCACGATGACCTTGGAGTCCTTCATGCCGGCGAGGTGCTGGATGGCGCCGGAGATGCCGACGGCGATGTAGAGGTCGGGCGCGACCACCTTGCCGGTCTGGCCGACCTGCCAGTCATTCGGCGCGTAGCCGGCATCGACGGCGGCTCGGCTTGCGCCGACGGCGGCGCCGAGCTTGTCGGCAACCGGCAGGATGACCTCCTGGAACTTCTCCGAGGAGCCGAGCGCGCGGCCGCCGGAGATGATGATCTTGGCCGAGGTCAGCTCCGGACGGTCGTTCTCCGAGAGCTTGTTCTCGACGAAGGAGGAGAGGCCCGGGTTGGCGGCTGCGCTGACCGTCTCGATCGAGGCTGAACCGCCTTCGGGCGCCGCCGTGAAGGAGGCGGTGCGCACGGTGATGACTTTTTTGGCGTCGGTCGACTGCACGGTCTGGATGGCGTTGCCGGCATAGATCGGGCGCTTGAAGGTGTCGGGCGAGACCACTTCGATGATTTCCGACACCTGCGCGACGTCGAGCAGGGCCGCGACGCGGGGGGCGACATTCTTGCCGGACGAGGTGGCCGGGGCGATGATGGTGTCGTAAGCGCCTGCGAGCGACACAACGAGGGCCGCCGTCGGCTCGGCGAGGCGCTCGGCAAGCTCGTCGGCTTCGGCCAGCAGCACCTTGCGCACGCCCTTCAGCTTGGCGGCGGCGTCGGCGGCGCCCTTGGCGCCCTTGCCGGCGACGAGCACGTCGACATCGGAGCCGATCTGCAGCGCCGTCGTCAGCGTCTTGGCGGTCTGGTCGGAAAGGCTTGCGTTGTCGTGTTCGGCGATGAGGAGAATAGCCATTTTATCTGTTCCTTCCGATCTCAGAGCACGCCGGCTTCGTTCTTCAGCTTGTCGACCAACTCGGCGACGCTCTTGACCTTGACGCCCGCCTTACGGCCGCTCGGCTCCTCGGTCTTGACCACCTTGAGGCGCGGCTTGACGTCGGCGCCGTAGTCGGCCGGGCTCTTCTCGTCGAGCGGCTTCTTCTTGGCCTTCATGATGTTGGGCAAGGACGCATAGCGCGGCTGGTTGAGGCGCAGGTCGGCGGTGACGATCGCCGGCATCTTCAACTCGACGGTCTGCAGGCCGCCGTCGACTTCGCGCGTCACCTTGGCCTTGTCGCCTTCGAGCACGATCTTGGAAGCGAATGTCCCTTGAGCCCAGCCGAGCAGCGCCGCCAGCATCTGGCCGGTCTGGTTCGAATCGTCGTCGATCGCCTGCTTGCCGAGGATGACCAGGCCGGGCTTCTCTGCATCGACCACGCCCTTCAGCACCTTGGCCACACCCAGCGGCTCGGTCTGCTCGTCGGTCTTGACCAGGATGGCGCGATCGGCGCCCATGGCGAGCGCGGTGCGCAGCGTTTCCTGCGCCTGCTGCGGGCCGATCGACACCACGATGATCTCTTCCGCCTTGCCGGCTTCCTTGATCCGGATCGCTTCCTCGACCGCGATCTCGTCAAACGGGTTCATCGCCATCTTGACGTTGGCAAGCTCGACACCCAGTCCGTCGGCTTTCACCCGGACCTTGACGTTGGCGTCCACAACCCGCTTCACGGGCACAAGGATCTTCATTTCCTGTCACCTCTTCTGAGATAGATCGGGCGCGCTATAGCAGCACGCATATGCCTAGAGTTGTCGAAAGCCGACATTCCTGACTGAATTCCGGCCAATCGGAATTCTGGCCGGACGGAATTGTGGTCTTCAACAGCCTAATCGGGTGGGGCTTCCGTAGTGGCGGCAGTCCGGCGCGTCAATATCCCACGACGCACTCAATCGGTTCAGTCCCGAGGCGATGTTGCGCCACGGCCCCATTGCGGTGCCTGCTGGGATGCGTCGTCCACGGGCGGCTCGATCGGAACCGGCGCCTGCTGGACAGTGGGCGTCGGATCCGGCTCGCCGTCGGCGCCGGCAAACAGCGGCACGCCGCGGCTGCGCAGGATCAGCACCAGGATCGACCCGGCGATGATGCCGCCAATATGGCAGGACCAGGAAATCTGGTTTTCGCCGCCGGCGGCAAACATCACCACCTGGAACAGGATCCACAGGATCAGCGGGATGAAGGCCGGGATGCGCAACGGAATGCGGGCAAAGGCCAAAACCCAGACTTTGACGCGGGGATAAAGGATCAGATAGGCGGCGACGACACCGGCAATGGCGCCCGAGGCGCCGATCAGCGGCGTCTGCGAATCCCAGGCCATCAACCCCTGGAAGAAGGCGCCGGCGACGGCGCAAAGCAGGTAGAAGATCAGATAGCGGAGATGACCGAGCGCATCCTCGACATTGTCGCCGAACACCCACAGGAACAGCATGTTGCCGCCGAGATGGAAGATGTCGGCATGCAGGAACGAGTAGGTCAGATAGCTGAGGCTCTCGGGAATGACGACGAATTCGGGCGAGAGCTCGACCTTGTCATGGACCACCGAAGGAATGAAACCGAGCCCGAGCACCGCCGCATTGGTGAAGTTCTCGCCGCCGATCGTGGTCGCCAGAAAGACCAGCGCGTTGGCCACGATCAGGCCGATCGTCACATATTGCAGGCGAATGTGGCGCAGCCTGTTGGTGTCGTAAAGCGGGATGAACATCGGACCCTCCCGCTTCGAAAATCAGCGGTTCTTGCCGGGCACCCATAGCACGTCGGCATTTCCATTGTCATTGACCGCGCGGGCGGCGACAAACAGAAAGTCCGAGACGCGGTTGATGTATTTCAACGCCTCGCGGTTGACATGCTCGGCCGGATCCTGCGCCAGCGCGACCATGAGACGCTCGGCGCGACGCGCCACGGTGCGGGCCAGATGGAGTGCCGCCGCCGCCGGCGTACCGCCGTTGAGGACGAAGGACTTCAGCGGCCGCAGGTCCTTGTTGATGAGGTCGATATCCTGTTCGACGCGGTTGGTCTGCGCGGCGACGATGCGCAAAGGCTCGTATTCGAGCGGCTTGCCATCATCCGGGACCGCAAGGTCGGCGCCGAGATCGAAGAGGTCGTTCTGGATGCGCGACAGCATGGCGTCGATCGCGGGGTGGCCGGCGCCGGTGTGAATGCGCGCCATGCCGATGCAGGCATTGGCCTCGTCGACGGTGCCATAGGCCTCGACGCGCAGGTCCGATTTCAGCCGCCGTTCGCCGGTGCCGAGACCCGTGGTGCCGTCGTCGCCGGTGCGGGTGTAGATCTTGTTGAGCTTGACCACGCCGTCCCCCTTAAGCGGTTTTTGATGCAATTCCAGGCTGAAAACCTTGTCCCATTTTTCCGGGAACTGCCAAGTCCGTTATTTGCGGGTGAAATAGACGACGAGCAGAAGCAGCGCCAAGGCCACCGCCTGCAGCATCACGCGCGCCTGCATCAGCTTGTTCGAGGTGACGCCGTCGCCGCCGCGCATCATGTTGATGAGGCCGCGGACCAGCACGATCAGGACCGCGGCCATGGCCACAACGGCGAGGATTTTGAGGACGGTGACCATCTGGCGGCTCCAGTTCGGTTCGCTCAGGCGCGCCTGGCAAGCACGCGATAAAGCAGGGACGCCGGCAGGATGCGTTTCAGCACCACGCCGATCTTAGCCGGCACCGTTACCACATAGTGCGGGCGCGGGCGCTGTGACAGAAGCGCGTGACGCAGTGCGGCATGCACGATCTCCGGTCCAGGCTTCAGCCGCGACACGCTGCCGCCGGCCCGCAGGCGCGCTAGCTGCGCCTCGTAGTCGGCGCGATGGGCGGAATTTTCGATGTCGATGTTCTTCAGCAGCCAAGGCAGGGCGTTGCTGGCGATCTTCGAGGTCACCGGTCCCGGCTCGATCAGCGACAAATGGATACCGCTGCCTTCGAGTTCCTGGCGCAGGCACAGCATCAGGCCCTCGATGGCGTGCTTGGACGCCGAATAAGCGCCGCGAAAGCGGACCGGCGCCAGTCCGAGGATCGAGGAACAGTGGACGAGGCGGCCGTGCCCCTGGCGGCGCATGACCGGCACGATGCGTCGGGTGAGATCGTGCCAGCCAAAGAAATTGGCCTCGAATTGTTCGCGCAGTGCCTCGACAGGCAGGTCCTCGACAGCGCCGGGCTGCGCGTAGGCGCCGTTGTTGAACAGCGCATCGAGCGTGCCGCCGGTCTTGCCCAGCACCGCATCGACCAGGGCGGCGATCGATCCCGGCTCACGATAGTCGAGATAGAAGGCCTCGATGCCGTCCGCCGCGAGGGCGGCGATATCGTCCGGCTTACGGGCCGTGGCGAACACTCGCCAGCCTTCCGCCTTCAGCGCCCGCGCGCAATAAGCGCCGATCCCGGAGGAGGCACCGGTGACAATGATGGTGCGCAACTCTTTCGCTTCTGGAATCGTTGTCTGAGCCGGGGTTGCCATTTGCCGCAATCACTTCCCATATTCGCGGCGTCGACACAATCGAGCGGAGCGAGGGCCCTTGCTACGAAATATCGTCGCCCTCAAACGCGTGCTCTACGACGCCGTGGGCCATTTCAACACCGATGACGGCTGGGCGATGGCCAGCCATCTGGCGATCACGTCGCTGATGGCGCTGTTTCCATTCCTGATCTTTGCCACGACGCTCGGCAGCTTCCTTGGCGCGCGCGCCTTTGCAGATACGGCCGTGCATCTGGTCTTCGACACCTGGCCCGAGCAGATCGCCAAGCCGATCGCGCATGAGGTCCAGAACGTGCTGACGGTCAGGCGGACCGACCTTCTGACCTATGGCGTGCTGCTTGCCGCCTATTTCGCCTCGAACGGCATCGAGGCGCTGCGCACCTCGCTCAACCGCGCCTATCGGGTGACCGAGACGCGCGGCATCGTCTACCGCCGGATACAGAGCATCATCTTCGTGCTGATCGCCACGGCAGGTTTCCTGGCGATCAGCGTGCTTCTGGTCTTCGCGCCGCTGCTGGCGCGGCTGGCCGAAGCGCATATCGAAGGGATCCAGCCCTATATGGGCACCATCACGCTGTGGCGGTACATCATTGCCACAACCGTCATCGTCGGCGGGCTGTTTGCGGTGCATATCTGGCTGCCCGCCGGCAAACGCCGGTTCTTCTCGATTATACCGGGCATCATCTTCACGCTGGTGGCCTGGCTGATCGGCTCAACGGTCTTTGCCACCTATCTCGACCACTTCTCGTCCTATGTGACGACCTATGCCGGGCTTGCCTCGATCATGATCGCGGTGGTCTTCCTCTACATGTTGTCGGCAATTTTCATCCTGGGCGGCGAGCTCAACGCCTCGATCAGCCGCTATCTCGAAGCGCGCGCCAGGGTCGGATGAGGGCTGAGGAATTGACGAACTGAAGAACTGAAGAACTGAAGAAAAAAGGCGGCCATATCTGGCATATTGTGCTTCTTCCTCAGTTCCTCAGTTCCCCAGTTCTTCCCTTGGCTGGCCGCGCCGTGGCCAGGCCGACACCAAGCGTGGCGATCGCCATGCCGGCGATCTGCAGCGTGTTGAGCTGTTCGCCGAACAAGGCCCAGGCGATGACGGCGGTGACGGCCGGCACCAGGTAGAATAGCGAAGCCACCTTCGACATTTCGCCGTCCCTGATCATCACCATCAACAGGAAGATGGCGCCGATCGACAGCACCAGGACCAACCAGGCAAAAGCGAAGATGAGCTCGCCATTGATGGTGACGGCGCGTGTTTCGAAAGCCAAAGAGCCCAGGATCATCAGGGCCGAGCCACCGACATATTGCCACATGGTCGCCGAAACCAGGTCGCCGCCGGACGCGTAGCGCTTCTGCCAGATGGTGCCGGCGCTCATGCCGAGGACGGAAATCAACGACGCGATCAGCGTCGCCGGCGTGACGCCGCCGCCCATCGTTCCAAGCTTCGGCCACAGCACGATGATGACGCCGATGAGCCCGACGGCAAGGCCGGCCCAGTGGCGCGGCAGGATCGCCTCACCGAGGAATTTGCCGGCAAGCACCGCCGTGATCAGCGGCTGCAGGCCGACGATCAATGCCGAAAGTCCGGCCGGCATGCCCCTGTGGATCGCCCAGAAGACGGCACCGAGATAGACGCCATGCATGAGCATGCCCGCGATCGTCGCGTGCAGCGCTTCCGCGCGGGTCGACCGGCGCGAACCGAGCAGGATCGTCAGGCCTGCCAGAATGATGGCCGCGAGCACGAAGCGGATGGCGAGGAACGTGAAAGGCTCCGCCCAGGGCATGGCATAGCGCGCGCCGATGAAGCCGGTCGCCCACAGGACGACGAACGAGGCGGGGATGAACCGCTTGATGCTTTGCATTGTCGGAGCCTGGGTGGGGTGAAAGATTGATGACGGCAATTGCTCTAATGCCGTTCAATCCGGCAAGCAAAGCGAAACGGTTGATCCATAAGCTAAATTGAATTCAACAGGCGGTGCCAAAAGGGGGGCATGACGCGTCACGGCGCCATGGTGGGGAATGTTTTTGCATCTCGATACGACCGACCTTTTGATCGCGCTCGCGGTCATTGCCGCTTTCGGCTTCCTTTTCGGTGCCGTGCTCGACGCGATCCTGAAAGAGAGCGGCTTCGGCCCAACCGGCAATACGCTGCTCTTCATCGCAGGGTTCTTCATCGCGGTGCTGGTCGCGAACAGGCATGGCATCGCCCTCAACGATTTGCGACTCGCGACCGCTTGCGGTCTTGGCGGCGCCTTCGCGTTCATCAGCGCGGTAGCGCTCCTGAAGGCAGGTATTGCGCGTCTATAGTCAAAATCCGACAAGCCGCCGGACATCCTGTGGCGACGCGCCGTTCTCGCGCAGGGCAGCGAGGCCGGTGTCCTTGAAACTCTTCGAAAGCTTCCTTCCGTCCGGTCCCAGGATCAGGCGGTGGTGGAAGTAGCGCGGTGGCGCGAGGCCAAGCAGATCCTGCAACAGGCGTTGCACGCCGGTCGCCGAATAGAGGTCGAGGCCGCGCACGACATGGCTGACGCCCTGCAGCGCATCGTCGAGAACGACGGCAAGATGATAGCTGGTCGGGATGTCGCGGCGGGCGACGATGACATCGCCCCATTCGCGTGGGTTGGCCGCGACCATTCGCGTCGCCGTCATGGTTTCGTCGGTGAATTCGGTCCATGACAGGTCCTTGGAGGCGCGCGCCATTGCCGCTTCGACGTCGAGGCGCCAGGCGAACGGCATGCCCTCGGCAATTCGCCGCTTGCGTTCCTTCATCGGCAAGGCCTTGTCGAGCGACGGGTAGAGCGGCACGCCATCAGGGTCGCGCGGCCAGTCGCGGCCGCGTTTTTCGGTGTCGGCGATGAAGGCGCGGATTTCGCCGCGGCTCATGAAGGCAGGATAGACCAGTTCCGAGGCGATCAGACGGTCGAGCACGGCACGATATTCGGCGAAATGCTCGGACTGGCGGCGCACCGGTTGCTCCCACTCGAGCCCCAGCCATTCCAGGTCGCGAAAGATGCCGGCTTCGAATTCCGGCGTGCAGCGGCTGATGTCGATATCCTCGATACGCAAGAGCAGCCGGCCAGCGGCTTGCGCCGCCAGGCGCTGATTGAGCAGGGCCGAATAGGCATGGCCGAGATGCAGCTCGCCATTCGGGCTCGGCGCGAAGCGGAATGTCAGGAGCGTCATGTCTGAAGCGGCATTCGGGTTGCCAGGCGATTGATATCTAGCCATCAATTGCCACTTTGCGACGATCCTGGGAACAGCAACGTGCAACGCATCACCTCGCTCGACGACATTGCGACCGGGCTCGACGCGCTCTGCCTCATCGATCCGCGACTGGAGACGGTACGAAGCATGGCCGGCGAGGTGCCGCTCAGGCTGTCGGAACCGGGGTTCAGGAGCCTTGCGTCCATTATGATTTCTCAGCAGGTGTCGCGCGCGAGCGCCGACGCCATTTTCGGGCGGCTGACGAAGCTGGTCGATCCGCTGACGCCGGAAGCGATCCTTGCCGCCGGCGAAGACATTTTCCGCGAGGCCGGGCTGTCGCGGCCGAAGCAGCGCGGGCTGCTTGCGGTGGCTGAAGCCGTGGCCGGCGGGCTCGACCTTTACCATCTCTGCTCGCTCGACGCCGAGGAGGCGATCGCGGCGATGATCGCCGTGCCGGGCATCGGTCCGTGGACGGCGGAAGTCTATCTTCTGTTTGCCGCCGGCCATCCCGACATTTTCCCCGCGCGCGACGTCGCGCTGCAGACAGCGGTCGGCCACGCGCTTGGCATCGACCCGCGCCCGCCCGAGAAAATGCTGATTCGTCTCGCCGAATCATGGAGCCCCTGGCGAGGGGTCGCGTCGCGGCTTTTTTGGGCTTACTACCGTGAATTGAAGGGCAGGGATGCCGCACCCCCTGCGGAAATCACAAAAAAACCCTGAAAATTATGCATTTTTGCGGGTTTCGGCGAGAGACAATCCGCTTCACATCCCTGTCATGTCGGGCTTACAGTATCCGCGCCGTTCAGTTCTGGATTAAGGAGGCCAAGACGTGACGGTTGCCGTATCTCCGGATGGGCTCCCCGCGCTGGTGCTGAATGCGGACTATCGTCCGCTCAGCTATTACCCTTTGTCGCTCTGGTCCTGGCAGGACGCCATCAAGGCTGTCTTCCTCGACCGGGTCAACATTGTCGCCGAATATGAGCACGCCGTCTCATCGCCGACCTTCTCGATGAAGTTGCCCAGCGTGGTCAGCCTCAAGGCCTATGTAAAGCCGTCGAGGCACCCCGCCTTCACGCGCTTCAACGTGTTTTTGCGCGATCGTTTCCAGTGCCAGTATTGCGGCACGCCGGAGGATCTGACCTTCGACCACGTCATCCCGCGCCATCGCGGCGGGGCGACGACCTGGGAGAATGTCGTTGCCGCGTGTTCGCCCTGCAATCTCAGGAAGGGCGGCATGATGCCGGCCCAAGCCAAGATGTGGCCGCTGCAGAAGCCATTCCAGCCGACGGTGCACGATCTGCACAACAATGGCCGCCTGTTCCCGCCCAACCATCTGCACGAAAGCTGGATGGATTATCTCTACTGGGATGTCGAGCTCGAACCTTGAGATCGTTCGAGAATTCGCGAGGCTGGCCGCCTGGCGCGGCTTCCTGTGCTTCCGGTGCTCACGTACTTAAATACGCTCCGCTCCGGTTCTCGAAACCCACGCCAGTCGACTCAGCCTGCCGAATTCTTTGAACGATCTCGCGCCGGCGCTATCGGGTGACTCAGTCCCGCGCGAGCGCGCTGCGGAAGGCGACGGCGGCGAGCACAAGGCTGGCGATGGCGTTCCAGCCGGCGAGCGACAGGCCGAGGATGCGAAGCGCCGCCTTGTCGCAGGACGGCGGCACGAATTTGTCGAGCGCCCGGTGTCGACCGGGCCGGCGCCTGCCGTGCAGTCGGTCGGGCCGGCCCACCACTGCCATTCGACGCCGGAGTGATAGACGCCGAGACAGAGGCCGTAGAGCATCAGCAAGCCACCGATCGCCAGCAGCCCACGCGTCACCCAGGCCGGCGCGCGCAGCATCGAGGCGATCACCGCCAGCACCATCAGCGGCACGCCGATGTAATAGGGCGTGCGCTGCTCGAGGCAGAGATGGCAGGGGATGTAGCCGCCGATATACTGGAAGGCGAGCGCCGAGCCGACAGTCGCAGCCATGGCAACAGCGAGAAACAGCGCGGCGCGCGTCCGCTGGCGTCCGGTGTCGTCAGTCATGGTCGCTGTCATCTGGGCTGGTCCCGCTCGGGTTGGTTATCCGTGGGCGTATCTGACGAGGATATAGAGCAAAATAAGGGCAGCGGCGCCGGCGCCGACAATCAATCCCAAACGCTTTTCGATGAACTCCTTGATCTCTTCGCCATAGCGGCGAAGCAGCCAGGCAAGCAGCAGGAAACGGGCGCCGCGCGCCACGATCGCCAGCCCGATGAACAGCAGCAGATTGACGCCGATGACGCCAGAAAGAATCGTCACCACCTTGATCGGCGGCAGGTGCGCGGCGCCCGAGGTGATCAGCATCAGGATGATGAAGCCGACGCCGGACGAGGCGCGCATTGCCTCGAACTCGTCATACTTGCCGTAGAATTCGAGCACCGGCTTGGCCACGGCCTCATAGGCGTAGTGGCCGATGAACCAGCCGAAGATGCCGCCCAGCACCGAAGCGACCGTGGCGATCAGCGCATAGCGGTAGGCGCGCTCCGGCTTGGATAGCGCCATCGGCAGGAACAGCACGTCGGCCGGCACCAGGAAAACGGAGCTTTCGACGAAGGCGATGAAAGCCAGCCACCATTCGGCGGATTTGCGTGCCGCAAGCGACAGCGTCCAGTCGTAAAGTCCGCGAAGCATCGGCTCTCCTAATCCATGGCGCCTCGAACAGCGCAGCGGTTTTCGGCTGGCGGGACTTGCGAAACAAGGGCCCAAAGCGCCGCAGGCGCCCTTTGCGACCGGAGCGGCCTAACTTTTGCTTCTCTAGAAAGATTTTCCGCACCGCACAATGGTTGCGCCTTCGCAAAGGCGAAAAGGCCAGCTTTGTGCGCAGTCGGGATCGCCAAATCGGCGACAGGCCAGTTGACGAACACCCGTCCAACCGTATAGTCCGCGCCCATCCAGGCCGCCCGGCCTGAACCCCCTATGGCGGAATTGGTAGACGCGCTCGACTGAAAAAGGGGTTTGTCTACCATAGTGAAAACGTCTTGGTTTCAAGGCGTTGATGAAATAGGAGGTTGGGCTCCGAAACTGGAAATTTGCTCTAGGTGCAGCATAGGTGCAGAGAGCGAAGGATAGTATCGGCGGCAAATGTGCGGGTGTGGTGAAACTGGTAGACGCGCTGGATTCAAAATCCAGTTCCGAAAGGAGTGTCGGTTCGAGCCCGACCACCCGCACCACTTCTCAAATCATGGCGTTCCCGTGTCATGACGTTTGGATCCACTCGGCTCGCTTCGGTAACTTCAGACTGCGACCCTCGGAAGAATGCCCGCGTTCGAATCGCGGCGAGGCGGCAACCTTCTTCAGATTCTAACTACGAATCTGGGGGGCCCAGTTGAACGGCCTGGCATTGAAAGAAGCATTGATCGGGTCGTAGTCGGGCAAGCCGAGCGCGCCGGTGAATCCGCAGCCAGGAAGAGGCCGTCGCGCTAGAGTGTTTCACCGTTTCACGGAAACGGCGAACCGCTCTATCTCTTTGTTTTGTCGCAATTTCCAGGCGGAAAACCGCTCACACTTTTCCTGAAATTGCTCTAGGTTCGCCGCTGAATGGCCTCCACGAAGAAATCGGTCACTTGCCGAACGCGCGCCGGAACGAAACGGCGTTTCGGCCAGACGAGGCTTATATCTCTGACATCGCTCATAAACTCCCCGAGGATAGTAATGACATCGGGATGGCGGAGTTCATCAGCAAGGGAAACCTCGGCGAACAGGCCAATTCCAACACCGGCCAGAACCGCGGC
>JAEKLU010000010.1 GCA_019509685.1 Mesorhizobium sp.
ACCGTGCGCGAGAACGTCAAGCCGGCGCTGGAGATGCTTTATGCAATTGCCGGCGGCGAGGAGAATTTCCGCGCCCGTCCCTTCGTCTCCAACTCGAACTGCTTCGTCGTGCCGCCGATGAAGTTCGCCGAGGATGCCTGCGGCGTCCTCGAGGCCTGCGTCGAAGGCGGCATCCCGATCCTGCTTCTGTCGGCCGGCCAGGCCGGCGCCACGGCGCCCGCGGCGATCGCCGGCGCGGTCGTGCAAGCGGTGGCCGAAGTGCTGATGGGCCTGGTCTATGTCAACGCCATCAAGCCCGGACATCCGGCGATCTTCGGCACATGGCCGTTCGTCTCCGATCTGAGGACCGGCGCCATGTCCGGCGGCTCTGCCGAGCAGGCCGTGCTGACCGCGGCCTGCGCGCAGATGGCGCAGTATTACGACCTGCCGGGTGGCTCGGCCGCCGGCATGACGGATTCGAAACTGCCCGACATCCAGTCCGGCTATGAAAAGGGCATCACCGACGTGATGGCCGGCCTTGCCGGTCTCAACCTCGTCTATGAATCGGCCGGCATGCATGCCTCGCTGCTCGGCTTCTGCCTGGAAAGCCTGATCATCGACAACGACATGCTCGGACACTGCCTGCGCTGCGTGCGCGGCATCGAGGTGACCGACGAGGCGCTGTCGATCGACACCATCGCCGAAGTCTGCATCAAAGGACCGGGTCACTACCTCGGCAACGAGCAGACGCTGAGGCTGATGCAGACCGAGTATTTCTACCCGGCCGTCGGCGACCGTTTCTCGCCCAAGGAATGGAACGAGAAGGGCCGGCCCGATATCCTGTCGCGGGCGATCGCCGAGAAGAAGCGCGTGCTGGCCGAGCGCTTCCCGCGCCATGTACCACGCACGCTCGACGACAAACTCCGCGCCCGCTTCGGCGAGATGATCAAGTTGCCGCGCTCTGGCATGGGCGGCTAGGAGGCGCTGATATTTCGGTGAGGCCGGCCTGCAAATGGCGGCTTCCTGCGCTTCCGGTGCTCACGTACTTAAGTACGCTCCGCTCCGGTTCTCGGAAGTCACCATTTTCGGCTCGGCCTGACCGAAATCTCAACACCTCCTACCCAAGTCACTCTGCGATCAATCCATAGCGCTCGACAACTTCGGTGTTGATAAGCTTGGCGTGCAGCGTCATCAGCACGATCTGCGCGTCGAGGCTGTCGCCGGCCTCGAGCGCCGCCTCGATGCGACGCTCCACGTCCAGCGTCCGCTCCTTGCCGTTGGCTCGCTCGAACACCTGCGGCCCGGCAACGCAATAGCCGCAAAGCTGCGCCACCGATGAATAGGCGTCGGCCGGCGGCTCGGCCGGCCAGCGGTCGTTCATCAGATTGACGATGGTGAGTTTCACGCCTTCGGGCACCAGCGCCGGATGCAGGTCCGCCTGGCGTAAAGCGTCATCGAGCTGACGCAAATCGCCGGAGCGGCCGAACATGCCGAGGAAGCCTAAGGAAGAGCGCCGTTTCGCCAAGATCATCTCTCTCCTTCGCAACCTGCCGGGATCGAGCATATCTGTGAGTTGTGTGGGGCCGAAACAAGGGCATGCGAAAGGGCGGCCCGCTCCTCGCAAGCCGCCCTTTTTGATTTAGCCGGGTTCAGTGATTGTCGCGCGGCACGCCGCTCTTATGCGCCACGTCGAGATATTTCACCGCGGGCTTGAGCACCATGCCCTCCGAGAACTGGTCGACCATGGAGCGCTGGATCTCCTGCCACGGCGTCTGGTGCTTCGGGTAGTGGTAGCCGCCATTGGCTTCGAGCTCGGCCCGCCTCTTGGCGATCTCCTCGTCGCTGATCAGGATGTTGGCGGTGGCCTTGCGCAAGTCGATGCGGACACGGTCACCGGTTTTGAGCAGCGCCAGCCCGCCGCCGATCGCCGCTTCCGGCGAGGCGTTCAGGATCGAGGGCGAGCCCGAGGTGCCGGACTGGCGGCCGTCGCCGATACAGGCCAGCGCATGAATGCCCTTCTTGATGAGGTAGGCCGGCGGCTGCATGTTGACGACCTCGGCGCCGCCCGGATAGCCGATCGGGCCGGCGCCGCGCATGAACAGGATGCTATGCTCGTCGATGCCTTGCGCCGGATCGTCGATGCGGGCGTGGTAGTCCTCTGGTCCGTCAAAGACGATGGCCTTGCCTTCGAAGGCCTCGGGATCCTTCGGATTGGACAGGTAGCGCTCGCGGAACTCCGGCGAGATGCCGCTCATCTTCATGATCGCCGAATCGAACAGATTGCCCTTGAAGTTGATGAAGCCGGCATTGGCCTTCAGCGGTTCGGCAACGGTGCGGATAACATCGGTGTTCTCGTTGGCGACCCCCTTGCAATTGTCGCCGATCGACTTGCCATTGACGGTCATGGCTTCGGGATAAGGCAGCAGTCCCGCCTTCATGAGCTCGGCGACCACCGCCGGCACGCCGCCGGCATGGTGGTAATCCTCCCCGAGATATTCGCCTGACGGCTGCAAATTGACAATGAGCGGCACGTTGAGGCCAACCGACTGCCAGTCGTCATTGTTGAGCGGCACGCCGAGATGGCGGGCAATCGCATTGAGGTGGATGGGCGCATTGGTCGAGCCGCCGATGGCGGAGTTGACGACGATGGCATTCTCGAAGGCCTGGCGCGTCATGATGTCGGACGGTTTTAGATCCTCATGCACCATGTCGACGATGCGCTTGCCCGTCTCGTAGGCGATCTGGCCGCGCTCGCGGTAGGGCGCGGGAATGGCAGCCGAGCCCGGCAATTGCATGCCGAGCGCCTCGGCCAGCGAATTCATCGTGGTGGCGGTGCCCATGGTGTTGCAATAGCCGGTCGACGGCGCCGACGAAGCGACGATGTCCATGAATTCGTCATAGTCGATCTCGCCGGCCGACAGGCGCTGGCGCGATTCCCACACGATGGTGCCGGACCCCGTCCGCTTGCCCTTGTGCCAGCCATTGAGCATCGGGCCGACCGACAGCGCGATCGCCGGAATGTTGACGGTGGCTGCCGCCATCAAAAGCGCCGGCGTGGTCTTGTCGCAACCGATGGTGAGCACGACGCCGTCGAGCGGATAGCC
>JAEKLU010000011.1 GCA_019509685.1 Mesorhizobium sp.
TCGTCCAGGCCGACGGCCAATACGATCTGAGCGCGGTGCTGATCTCCTACGGCGACCGCCAGACGCCGGCGCTCGGCAGCTACGAGATCAAGCAGCTCTGGACCGAATACGGCCAGCGCTGGATGGAGGCGTGACTGGTAAGCAACTCGGCCTCTTATGGCGGCGGCCGATGACTGCATCTTGCATTTCATACGCAATCGCGTATCTTCACATTTAATACCCTTTTGCGTATAAATTCCACATATACGCGAATTCGTATATTGCGTTTAAACACGCGAACGCGTATATTGCGTCATTATGTGGAGCATCCGCAGATGACCGACCAGATCGCCCGTAACGAGAAGCAGCTCGGCGCCGTCCTGCGACGGGCGAGAAAGCAGGCTGACCTCACCCAGGCGGAATTGGGCGATCGGACGCATCTGCGCCAGGGCACGCTGTCCAGGCTCGAGGCCGGCGAGCCGGCGATACAATTGCGCACCCTGATGGCGGCGCTTTCGGCCCTTGACCTGGAGCTGGTCGTACGGCCGCGCGCCAAGGCCGCCGATATCGAAGACCTGTTCTGATGGCCCGAAGGCGGGCCTATGTGCCGCTCAACGTCTTCCTCAACGGGCGTTTCGTCGGCGTGTTTCAACGCCAGGCCAGCGGCGCCGTCGACTTCCGCTACGCCGACGACTGGCTCGCATTTCGTGGCACCTTCCCGATCTCGCTGTCGCTGCCGCTGCGTGAGGACCGCTATGTCGGCGCGCCGGTCATCAACGTCTTCGACAATCTATTGCCCGACAGCACCGACATCCGCAGGCGCATCGCCGAGCGTGTCGGCGCCGGCGGCACGGACGCCTACAGCTTGCTGGCCGCGCTTGGCCATGACTGCGTCGGCGCGCTGCAATTCGTGCCCGACGGGCTCGACCCGGGAGCGGCTGGAGGCATCGACGGCAAGGCTGTCGGCGACGACGAGGTCGGCGGAATGCTCGCCAATCTGGGGATGGCGCCGCTGGGCCTCGGACCGGACACGGATTTCCGCATCTCAATCGCCGGCGCGCAGGAGAAGACCGCCCTGCTGCGCAAGGACGGCCGATGGTTCAAGCCCTCCGGCGCGACCGCAACCACCCACATCCTCAAGCCGCAGATCGGCCGCCTGCCCAACGGCATCGACCTGTCGGACAGTGTCGAGAACGAATTTCTTTGCCTCAGGCTTCTCCAAGGAATGGGGGTTCCCGTCGCCCAGGCCGAGATCGTCGACTTTGCCGGACGAAGGACATTGGTCGTCGAGCGCTTCGACCGCCTCTGGGCGCGGGACGGACGCCTGCTGCGGCTGCCGCAGGAAGATTTCTGCCAGGCCCTGTCAGTGCCGCCGAGCCGCAAATACCAGTCGGATGGCGGCCCCGGCCTGCGCGACATGCTGGGTTTGCTGACAGGCAGCGATACGCCAGAGGCCGATCTCCTGACATTCATGCGGGCCAACATCGTTTTCTGGTTGCTGGGCGCCACGGACGGGCACGCCAAGAACTTCAGCATCTTCCTTGTGCCCGGCGGCGGCTTTCGCATGACGCCGCTCTATGACGTGCTCAGCGCCCAGCCCAGTTTCGATTCCGGCCATGTGCCGCGCAACAAACTCAAGCTGGCGATGGCGGTGGGAGACAGCAATCACTACGCCATCCACAGCATCGCCAGGCGCCATTTCTTGCAGACGGCAGATCTTGCCGGCGTCGGCAGATCGGCGATGCTGGCGCTCTGCGACGATCTAGCCCAGAATGCCGGGCGACAGGCAGAGACTGTCATCGAGGGCCTGCCGCGGGGATTTCCGGACCGGCTTGTGACATCGGTAGCAGCGGCCCTTGCCCGTCGCGCGCAGTTGCTTGCCGGGGCAAGGCCATAAACGATCCGACCGCACCCGGATCGGAAACAGCGCTCGCGCGTTTCACCCCAACCAAATGGGAGAAAAATCATGAACGTCGCCAATCTTCAGCTCGAGGGCCTGCTGATGGCTGTCGCCGCGATCAACCATGTGCTGGTCAGGAAAGGCGTGCTCACCGTCGAGGAGATCGACATCGCGCTGCGCAAGGCCGAGGCCAGCGAAACCGGCGAGGAGCGCTCGGGAGGCATGTCGGCGTCGAGCCGCGACGCCGTCAATTTCCCGATCCGGCTGCTGGAGCTCGCCAACCAGTGCCAGCCCGAAGCCGACATTCCGTCCTTCTCGAAGCTTGCCCGCATGGTTGGGCAAATGAAAGAGCCGTATAACGATCAGCTCTAAACAACCGGCTGGCGCCGATCGTGGAATCCGGACTAAGTATAAGTCGGAAGACGATCTTTGGGGGAGCCGATGAATTTCTGGTTGAAGTGGCTGCTGATCAATCTAGCCGCGCTCGCCCTTGCGACCGTGATCGGTGTGGTTGCTCTTTCACAAGTCTATGTCCTGAAACCCAATATCGGGCGCAACCCGGCCGCCCCCCTCGTCGCGGGCTTCGTCGTTTCTTTGATCATTGCCATGGTCGCCCCCTCGACACGATTCATGCCCCGGTTCATGGTTCTGGCCGGTATCTTCGTGGGGGAATTCCTTCTTTCCATCCTTGCCGCGAACGCGAACATCTTCATCATCAACACCTTTTGGGATGGCCACGTCGAAGCAGCGAGACCATGGCTTCATGGCGGCATCGTTATTCCCTTCATCACCGGCATTACCGGCTACCTGGTCTTGCGGCGCTATCGCCTTCCCGATGTGACTGATGCCTTCCGGTAGCGAGTTGGCCGGCCAGCCAACACAAATCTGCGATGAGTGTGGCAGCTCGTATTTGGCCAAGGTCAGCGCGATGGCCAAGCTTTGCCCCGAGTGTTCCCACCACCTCTACGGCTACCCGAATTGCGATCATCGCTTTGAAAATGGGCGATGCACCGTTTGCGGCTGGGATGGCAGCCGGTCAGAATACATCGCCCGGCTCATTTCCTAGAGCGGATCGCGTTTTAGCTGAATCAGGATTCCCAAGGTTGAGCAAATCAGATTCGATGTCCTGACCGTTGGAGGTCGGGACTGATGGCGAAGCCTTATTCGATGGATCTACGGGAGCGGGCTCTGGCGCGCCTTGCCGTATCGAGCGTGATCAAGTGGGCAGCGCGCAAGCGTCGATTGGGCAGTGCGGCACCTGGCAAGATGGGCGGTCATCGGCCCTATCTGATCGACGGCGAGCACCGTGCTTTCGTATTGGGCGAGGTCGAGCGAGATGCCAACGTGACGCTTCATCAGTTGACGGCGGCACTGGCTGAACGTGGTCTCACCATCCACCCTGCGAGCGTCGGTCGCTTCCTGCATCGCGAGGGCAAGAGTTTTAAAAAAAACCGTTCTGCCGGCCGAGCAGCTCAAGCCAAAGCTGATGCGCCGGCGCGCGCAATGGATGCGCTACCAGACCCGCATTGATCCCACGCGCCTGGTCTTCCTGGATGAAACATGGGTCAAGACCAACATGGCGCCCTTGCGCGGCTGGGGTGTGCGCGGCGAGCGGCTGATGGCCCACGCGCCATATGGCCATTGGAAGACGATGACCTTCATCGCCGCGCTACGCCATGATCGGGTGGAGGCGCCGTGGGTCATTGATGGGCCTATCAATGCGAAGGCCTTCCGCGTCTATGTCGAAACCGAACTCGTCAAAACGCTGAAGCCGGGGGACATCGTCATTCTCGACAATCTCGGTTCTCACAAGGGCCAAGCCGTCCGCGACATCGTCAGGGCCGCTGGCGCAAGGCTCTTCTTCCTGCCGCCCTACAGCCCAGACCTCAATCCAATCGAGAACCTGTTCGCCAAGCTCAAGCACTGCATGCGACGGGCCGCCAAACGAAGCGTCGAGGCCGTACACAACGCTATCGCCAGCACCCTCGACGACGTCACTCCAAACGAATGCAACAACTACATCGAAAGCGCTGGCTATAAGTCAACCTAAATGCGAAACGCTCTAG
>JAEKLU010000240.1 GCA_019509685.1 Mesorhizobium sp.
GCCGTCATCCGCAGACTCGCGCAAAACATCTTGACCGCTCACCCCCTCGACAAACCTATCGCAAGCAAAATGCGCAGAGCCAACTGGAGCAGAGACTTCTTCTATGAGCTCTTTACTCATATGCGATAGCCCTGCCGTTCACGGGGAGAAGGTGCCGGCAGGCGGATGAGGGGTAACGCCGACCTCCGAAGGAATCCGTCGAGACCGGCGAGCCGATCATGACTTGCCATCGGCATGACAGCCTGTGACAAGTTCGATCCTGTCATGACCTACCTCATCTACATCGCAGCCGCGCTTGCCGAAATCGCCGGCTGCTTTTCTTTCTGGGCCTGGTGGCGGCTGGAGAAGTCGCCGCTCTGGCTTGTCCCGGGCCTCGCCTCGCTGGCGCTGTTCGGCTTCCTGCTGTCGCTGGTCGACACCAACGCCGCCGGCCGTGCCTACGCCGCCTATGGCGGCATCTATATCGCCACCTCGCTCGGCTGGCTGTGGCTGGTCGAAGGCGTGCGCCCCGACCGCTGGGACATGGCGGGGGCGGCGCTCTGCATCGCGGGTGCTTCCGTCATCCTCCTGGCACCTCGCGGAGCGTAGGCGATGGAACTCCCCGCCCCGCTCCGCCAAGGCGTCGACGGCCTGCTCGAAAAAGTGCCGCTGCCGGTGTTGAAGCAGGCGGCAAAGACGCTTTCGGAACGCTACCGCGCGGAGCTGCGCGACGGCCGCCTGCATATGGGCGAGGACATGGCGGTCAAGGCCTATCTTGCGACGAGGCTGCCCGCCACCTATGCCGCCGTACGCGCCAGCCTGGATGCTCTGGTGGCAACGCGGCCAGATTTCCAGCCGAAGACGCTGCTCGATATCGGCGCCGGCCCTGGCACGATGCTTTGGGCCACCACCGACGCCTGGCCGGAGCTGGAACAGGCTGTGCTGGTCGAGGCAAGTGCCGCCGTGCGCAAGGTCGGGCAATCGCTTGCGGCCGGCGCGATCGCCGTCCGCACCGACTGGATTGCCGGCGACGCCACCATCGACCTCGATGGCCTCCAGCCTGCCGACCTCGTCACCATCGCCTATGTGCTGGACGAGGTCGCGCCGGCCTCGCTGCCGAAACTCGTCGATCGGCTCTGGCGGCTGACCGCCGACACGTTGCTCATCGTCGAACCCGGCACGCCGGCCGGCTGGCGGCGCGTGCTGACCGCCCGCCAGCAACTGATCGAGGCGGGTGCGCATCTTCTGGCCCCCTGCCCACACCAGGTGCCCTGCCCGCTGACGCCGCCCGACTGGTGCCATTTCGCGCGCCGCGTCGCCCGCTCGCGCCTGCATCGCCTCGTCAAGGACGCGGATGTGCCGTGGGAGGATGAGAAGTTCATCTATCTCGCCGCCTCGCGGCAGCCTGCGCCGGCGCGCCCGGCGCGGGTGATCGCGCCGCCGAAGGCAGGATCGGGAAAGGTCGTGCTCAAACTTTGCCAGCCGGACGGCAGCGCCGGCGAGCAGTTGTTCAGCAAGCGCGATGGCGAGGGTTTCAAGGCTGCGCGGCGGGTCGATTGGGGCGATGCGTTGGGATAGGTCCCGGCGGACGCCGGTGGCGTCGGCCTCGAGAAAGGCCGCAGCGGCGGTGCCTTGGCAGATCGCCGACTTTGGAGATTAGCCGGAAGCACCCGAACTTCGTCATCCACGGGCGAAGCGGGAGCGAAGCGGACGCGCAGACCCAAGGATCCATGCCGGGACATCAGCCGAAGAGTAAGGCGGCGCAGAATGGAGTTCATTCTGAACCGCTGCAACGCTCGTAAGTAATGGGATGGATCCTCGGGTCTGCGCGCGTCGCTTCGCTCCTTGCTCCGCCCGTGGATGACGACTTGACGGGTGTTTCGGCTAATCTTGAACGCCGTGCCCGCTTGCCCCGAATGCACATAGTGGATCCGCTGCAAGCGCGTCCCCCAGCGGCCGGCTATCCAAATTGTTCTTGCTTTGTTCGATAACGCCGAATAAGAATCACCGCTTGCCGAGTCAACCGGAATCGGGCCGCCGGAATTCTGTCCTGTGGATGGTTTGCCGTCCCTGTGAACAACGTGAAATCAAGGTCGGTTGTCTGCGCGGTGATGCAGAAAGGTCAGCACCCGATCCGTCTCGTTCTGATATCGAGAAGGCGGGATCGAAATCGGGGACATCATGGCAGAGGCGGCACGGAAATTCGGCGCGGCGGAAACGCCGCTTTATCGCGAGGCACCGAACAACATCGAGGCCGAGCAGGCGCTGCTTGGCGCCATCCTCGTCAACAACGACGCCTTCTACCGTGTCTCGGATTTTCTGAAGCCGGCGCATTTCCATGAACCGCTGCACCGCCGGATCTTCGAGGTCGCGGCCGAGCTCATCCGCATGGGCAAGATCGCGACGCCGATCACGCTGAAGACCTTCCTGCCGGCCGACGAGAAGGTCGGCGAGATGACGGTGGCGCAATATGTCGTGCGGCTTGCCGTCGAGGCGGTCACCGTCGTCAACGCCACGGACTATGGCCGCGCCATCTACGACCTTGCCACGCGCCGCGCGCTGATCACCGTCGGCGAGGACATGGTCAACATCGCCTACGATGCGCCGGTCGACATGTCGCCTTCCGACCAGATCGAGGACGCCGAGCGGCGACTGTTCGAGCTGGCCGAGACCGGCCGCTACGACGGCGGCTTCGAAAGCTTCAACGATGCGGTCAAGACCGCCGTCGACATGGCAAATGCCGCCTTCATGCGCGACGGCCATC
This sequence comes from Mesorhizobium sp., assembly GCA_019509685.1. The sequence continues at coordinate 2,744 of JAEKLU010000240.1, forward strand.
TGTCGGGCATCGCCACCGGCCTGCGCGATCTCGACCGCCGCATGGGCGGGTTGCAGCCATCCGACCTGATCGTGCTCGCCGGCCGCCCCGGCATGGGCAAGACCTCGTTGGCCACCAACATCGCCTTCAACATCGCCGAAGCCTATGTCCCGGCCCAGCAGGCCGACGGCTCCTTCAAGGCGGCCAATGGCGGCGTCGTCGGCTTCTTCTCGCTGGAAATGTCGTCGGAGCAGCTCGCCACCCGTATCATCTCCGAGCAGACCGAGATCTCATCGTCGAAGATCCGCCGCGGCGAGATCACCGAGATGGATTTCGAAAAGCTCGTCGCCTGCTCGCAGACCATGCAAAAAATCCCGCTGTTCATCGACCAGACCGGCGGCATCTCGATCGCGCAGCTTTCGGCCCGCGCGCGGCGCTTGAAGCGGCAGCGCGGCCTCGACCTCATCGTCATCGACTATATCCAGCTGATGCAGGGCTCGAGCGCGCGCGCCTCGCAGAACCGCGTGCAGGAAATCACCGAGATCACCACCGGCCTGAAGGCCTTGGCCAAGGAGCTCGGCGTGCCGATCATCGCGCTGTCGCAGCTGTCGCGTCAGGTCGAAAGCCGCGACGACAAGCGCCCGCAGCTTTCGGACTTGCGTGAATCCGGCTCCATCGAGCAGGACGCCGACGTGGTGCTGTTCGTCTATCGCGAGGAATATTACCTCAAGAACCGCGAGCCGAAGCTCGGCACCGAGGAATACGTCAAGTGGGAAAACGAGATGAACGAGATGCGCGGCAAGGCCGAGTGCATCGTGGCCAAGCAGCGCCATGGGCCGACCGGCTCGGTCAGCCTCGCCTTCCACGGTGAATTCACGCGGTTCTCCGATCTGGCGGAAGAGCATCATATCGCGGAGAGGTTCGAGTAGGTTTTGGGAAACGCCTCAGTCCGTCAACCCCGCGCTATCCCGCCGACCCATCCAATTGTCGCGGGCCGCGCGTAATGGCCAAATCGCGCGTTCAGTTCATCTGCCAGAGTTGCGGCGCGGTGCATCAGCGCTGGGCCGGCAAATGCGATGCCTGCGGCGAGTGGAACACACTGGTCGAGGAAGGCACGTCCGGCGGCATCGGCTCGGGACCGGCCGGCGGCGGCTTCGTGCGCGGCTCGGCGCTGCTGGTCGGCGGCGATCCCGGCATCGGCAAGTCGACGCTGCTCACGCAAGCCGCCGCGGCACTTGCTTCGAAAGGCCATCGCATCGTCTATGTCTCGGGCGAAGAGGCCGTCGCCCAAATCAGGCTCAGGGCTCAGCGCCTCGGCGTCGCCGCAGCGCCGGTGGAACTCGCCGCCGAAACCAATGTCGAGGATATCCTGGCCACCATAGCCGACGGCAAGCGGCCCGATCTCGTCATTCTCGATTCCATCCAGACGCTGTGGACCGACCTTGCCGATTCGGCGCCGGGAACTGTCACCCAGGTGCGCGCGTCGGCCCAGGCGATGATCCGCTATGCGAAATCCACAGGTGCGGCGATCGTGCTGGTCGGCCATGTCACCAAGGAAGGCCAGATCGCTGGACCGCGCGTCGTCGAGCACATGGTCGACGGCGTGCTCTACTTCGAGGGCGAAGGCAATCATCACTTCCGCATCCTGCGCACGGTGAAGAACCGTTTCGGGCCGACCGACGAGATCGGCGTGTTCGAAATGTCGGACAAGGGCCTGCGCGAAGTCTCCAACCCGTCCGAACTGTTCCTTGGCGAACGGCACGCGAAATCGCCGGGCGCCGCGGTTTTCGCCGGCATGGAAGGCACCAGGCCGGTGCTGGTCGAGATCCAGGCGCTGGTCGCGCAATCTTCGCTTGGCACGCCGCGCCGCGCCGTCGTCGGCTGGGACGGCGCACGGTTGTCGATGGTGCTGGCGGTGCTGGAAGCGCATTGCGGCGTGCGCTTCGGCCAGCACGATGTCTACCTCAATGTCGCCGGCGGCTACCGGATCAGCGAGCCGGCCGCCGACCTCGCGGTCGCCGCTGCACTGGTTTCGTCGCTCACCGGTCTTGCCCTTCCCGCCGATTGCGTCTATTTCGGCGAAATCAGCCTGTCGGGCGCGGTGAGGCCGGTTGCGCATGCGCAGCAGCGCCTCAAAGAAGCCGAAAAGCTGGGTTTTGGAAGCGCCGTGCTGCCGCTCGGCAGCGAGGAAGTTGCCGGGGGGATCGGGGCCGGTGCGTTCCAGCCCACCGAGCTTGCCGACCTTGTGGCGCGCATAGCCGGCTCACGGCGCAGCCGCGCCGACGAGACGGACTGATACGGCTCGACGGGCCGTGAAAACGAGATCGGAGTGGGGCCAAAAACATGCCGATTACGCTGCTTGACGGAATCCTGGTCGGCTTCACCCTGGTCTCGGCAATGCTTGCCATGGTGCGCGGCTTTTCGCGCGAAGTGCTGTCGGTCGTATCCTGGGCGGCGGCGGCCGCGGCGGCGTTCTTCTTCTATAAGCCGGTGCTGCCTTACGTTCAGCCCTATGTCGACAACGACAAGATCGCGATGGCCGCGTCGGCCGGCGCCGTCTTCCTCATTGCGCTGATCGTCGTGTCCGTCATCACCATGAAGCTCGCCGACTGGATCATCGATTCGCGCATCGGCGCGCTCGATCGCACGCTGGGCTTCCTCTACGGCGCGGCGCGCGGCATCCTGGTCGTCGCGGTGGCCCTGCTGTTCTTCAACTGGCTGGCCGGCGCCAAGGCACCCGCCTGGATCGCCAACGCCAAATCGCGGCCGCTGCTCGAGACGATCGGCGCCAAGCTCGAAAGCGTGCTGCCCGAAAACACCGAAGAGCTGGTCAACAAATACACCCACAAAGGCACGCCGCAGGCAGGCGCGCCGGCAACGGGCGACCAGCCCGCGGCCGAGCCGCCGGCAGCCGGCGACGACAATGCCCCGGCGCCCGACGACAGCGAGGGCGCTGCTCCGGCCGACAACGAGCCGGCGCCCGCTACTCCGGCTCCCGCTCCGGCCCCCGCGCCTGCCCCAGCGCCGGCAAACTGATTTCGCCGGCGCTCGCCGGCGACCGAGCCAATTTGTGAATGCAAGAAAGCGTGCGTTGCGTTCGGCGAGCGATCACATTATATGGCGGCTTTAGCGGAGCTTGAGCACCAGATGGCAGACTCAACGGCAGATAGAGGCCAAGTCCTTTCCGCCGAGGCCGACGACCATTTTCATGACGAGTGCGGCGTGTTCGGCATCTTCGGCCGCCAGGACGCGGCGGCGATCGTCACACTCGGCCTGCACGCGCTGCAGCATCGCGGCCAGGAAGCGGCCGGCATCGTCTCTTACGACGGCACGCAGTTCCACGTCGAACGCCATGTCGGCCTGATCGGCGACACTTTCACCAAGCAGCGCGTCATCGACAGCCTGCAAGGCAATCGCGCCATCGGCCACACACGCTACGCCACGACCGGCGGCGCCGGCATGCGCAACATCCAGCCTTTCTTCGCCGAGCTTGCCGACGGCGGCTTCGCGGTCGCCCATAACGGCAATCTCACCAACGCCATGACGGTGCAGCGTGCCTTGCAGAAGCAGGGCGCGATCTTCTCGTCCACCTCCGACACCGAGACGTTGCTGCATCTGGTCGCGACCAGCAAGGAACGCGATCTGAATTCCCGCTTCATCGATGCGGTGCGCCAGGTCGAGGGCGCCTTCTCGCTGGTGGCGATGACGGCCAAGAAGATGATCGGCTGCCGTGACCCGCTCGGCATCCGGCCGCTGGTGCTTGGCGATCTCGACGGCGCCTGGATCCTCGCATCCGAGACCTGCGCGCTCGACATCATCGGCGCCCGCTTCGTGCGCGACCTGAAGGCCGGCGAGATGGTCGTGATCACCGCCAAGGGCATCGAGAGCCTGTTTCCGTTCGAGCCGCAGAAGACCCGCTTCTGTATCTTCGAATATGTCTATTTCGCGCGGCCGGATTCCTCGGTCGAGGGCCGCAATGTCTATGAAGTGCGCAAGCGCATCGGCGCCGAGCTGGCGCAGGAAAACCCGGTCGAGGCCGACATCGTCGTGCCGGTGCCGGATTCCGGCACGCCGGCGGCGATCGGCTTTTCCCAGGCCGCGGGCATTCCCTTCGAGCTCGGCATCATCCGCAACCACTATGTCGGCCGCACCTTCATCCAGCCCGGCGATTCGATCCGCCACATGGGCGTGAAGCTGAAGCACAACGCCAACCGCCGCATGATCGAGGGCAAGCGCGTGGTGCTGGTCGACGATTCGATCGTGCGCGGCACCACCAGCCAGAAGATCGTGCAGATGGTGCGCGACGCCGGCGCCAGGGAAGTGCATATGCGCATCGCCTCGCCGCCGACCAGCGCGTCGTGCTTCTACGGCGTCGACACGCCGGAGAAGTCGAAGCTGCTCGCATCGCGCATGTCGGTGGAGGAAATGGCCGAGTTCATTCGCGTCGATTCGCTCGGCTTCCTGTCGATCGACGGGCTCTACCGCGCCGTCGGCGAGGCCGGCCGCGACAACGAGCAGCCGCAATTCTGCGACGCCTGCTTCACGGGACAGTACCCCACCCGCCTGCTCGACTTCGAAGGCCACGACAACGTGCGCACGCTGTCGCTGCTGGCGAACAACGGGGTGTAGGCTCTTTGTTTTTACGCAATTCCGGACGGAAAACCGCTCACACTTTTCCTGGAATTGCTCTTGCCCACTTCACGGAAATTCCAGCATGACCCTCGACCTTTCCGGCCGCGTGGCGGTCGTTACCGGCGCCTCGCGCGGCATCGGCTATTTCATCGCCCGGGAACTGGCCGCGGCCGGCGCGCATGTGATCGCCGTGGCGCGCACCGTCGGCGGGCTCGAAGAGCTTGACGACCAGATCAAGGCCGATGGCCGCGGACAGGCAACGCTGGTGCCGCTCGACCTCGCCGACATGCCCGGCATCGACCGGCTGGGCGGCGCCATCCATGAGCGCTGGGGCAAGCTCGACATATTGGTCGCCAATGCCGGCGTGCTCGGCGTCATCTCGCCGATCGGCCATGTCGAGGCAAAGACCTTCGACAAGGTGATGACCATCAACGTCACCTCGACCTGGCGGCTGATCCGCTCGGTCGATCCGCTGCTCAGGCTTTCCGACGCCGGCCGCGCCATCATCCTGTCGTCAAACGCCGCGCATTCGGCGCGCGCCTTCTGGGCGCCTTACGCGGCTTCCAAGGCCGCGGTCGAGACGATGATGCGTTCCTGGGCGCATGAGACCGAGAGCCTGCCGCTCAGGGTCAATGCCGCCGATCCCGGCGCCACCCGCACCGCCATGCGCGCGCAGGCGATGCCCGGCGAGGATCCGGAAACGCTGCCGCACCCTTCAGAGATCGCCCGGCGCATCGTGCCGCTGGCCAGCCCCGAACTCAAAGAAACCGGGCTGATCTTCCAGGCCAAGCACAACCGGTTCGTTGCGTACCGGCAGCCGGAGTAACATCCCCCGCGTTCACGGGTCTGTGAACGGCGCGGCGGAAGCGTTCCTCGCGGCCAGCTTTCGCCGCAGATGGGGAATTGCTAGGATCGACCCGACTTCGACATCAAGCAAAGTGAGGAATTCCCCATGGCTGCTACTCCCAGCGTGGCGTTGGTCTGGTATCTGGTGATCGCCGGTCCGCAAGGCGGCATGGTGGTGCTGCCAAGCACCTTCGACACCCGCGAACAGTGCACCAACGCCGTCACCGAATACCAGAAGCAGCCGACACCGCAGGGCTGGGCCGTGCAATGCGTGCCGAGCGCCTCGCCGTTCACCGATGAGGGGGACGCGGAGACGCCGTCGGCGCAGTAGGGACTGCCCCTCACCCGGCCTCCGCTTGGCTCGGCCGACCTCTCCCCGGTGGGGAGAGGAGTTCGTCAGCGTTGGCGCCAATCTCTTCTCCCCGCCGGGGAGAAGGTGGCCGCGCAGCGGCCGGATGAGGGGGCGTCGCGCGCTTCAGCGCTGCGCGCTCACCGTCAATACCGGTTTGTTGTTGATCGTCTGGAACACCACGCAATAGCGTTCGGTGAGCTTGATCAGCGAATCGATGCGCTCCTGCGGCTCGTCGGTGTCGAGGTCGAATTTCAGCCTTATCTCGCGAAAGCCGACCGGCGCATCCCTGGCGACACCCAGCGTGCCGCGAAAATCGAGGTCGCCCTCGGCCTCGACGGTGGCGTTGCCGAGCTTGAACTCCAGCGCGGTGGCCACCGCCTTCAGCGTCACGCCGGCGCAGGCGACCAGCGCTTCCAGCAGCATGTCGCCGGAGCACAGTTCGAGGCCGGAACCGCCGGTTGCCGGATGCAGGCCGGCCACGCTAAGCGCCCTGCCCGTCTCCACCTTGCAGGCGATCGACTGGTCGTCGAGCGTGCCCCGAGCTTTCAGCGTGATCAGCGCCTTGGCGGCGTCCTCGCGATAGGCATCCTTCAGCGGCGCCTGCATGGTTTTCAGCGCGGTCGCGTCCATTTGGAGTTCCTTTCGATCGATCTTTGATGCCTTGATAGCACCGTTACACCGGCGGGACAGCACCCCTCTCTGTCCTGCCGGACATCTCCCCCACGAGGGGGGAGATTAGCAGTTTCGCCGGCGGCGCCCTTCTGCGTCGAAGATTGGCGAAAGCCGGCGCGACATCTGATCTCCCCTCTTGTGGGGGAGATGGCCGGCAGGCCAGAGGGGGGCGCGAAGGATCGCAACGTTTGCGATTGTTGCTTTGACTTCACCCGCCCCGACCATACTTTGCAGGTGTCATTCCCCCGGAGCCGTCATGCGATCCAAACTCTTCCCCCTCGTCCTTCTCACGCTCGCCACCTTCGCCCAGCCGGCGTGGACCGCCGAAACAGCGGAGCGCTCGGCGCCCGAGGGTGGCGTGCTGTCGCTGCTGCCGGCGCCGCAGGTCACCACCCATTCGATCACGCTTGCCGGCCGCAAGCTCGACTACCAGGCCAAGGCCGGCACGCTGTCGCTCTTGTCGGCCAAGGGCGACGTCAGCGCCGAGATCTTTTATGTCGCCTATACGCAGCAGCCGGGCCAGCCGGCAAAGGACCGGCCGATCACCTTCGTCTTCAATGGCGGGCCCGGTGCTGCCTCGGCCTACCTGCATCTCGGCGCGATCGGACCGCGTATCGTCCAGACTTCGGCCGACGGCGAATTCCTGCCGCCACCGCAAAAGCTGATCGACAATCCCGACAGCTGGCTCGACATGAGCGATCTGGTGTTCGTCGATCCGGTCGGCACCGGCTACAGCCGAGAGTCGCCGGGGCATGAGGGCAAGGAGTTTTGGGGCGTCGACGCGGACGCCAGCTCGGTCGGCGCCTTCATCCGCCTTTACCTGGCGCAGAACGGGCGTACGGGGTCGCCGCTGTTCCTCGCCGGCGAAAGCTATGGCGGGTTTCGCGCGGCCCTTCTGGCGCGCACGCTGCAGGAGGATGTTGGCCTCAGCCCGAGCGGCATCGTGCTGATCTCGCCGGCGCTGGAGTTCATGCTGGTGCGGCCCGACCAGTTCGACCAGTTGCACTGGGCGCTCGAACTGCCCTCGCTGGCGGCGGCAAAACTCCGCAATGACGGTGTCAGCGGCGATGCGCTGCGCGAAAAACTCGCCGATATCGAGCATTACGCGCTCGGCGACTATCTGAGCGCGCTGAACAGCGGCCTGGAGCAAGGCGGCAAGCTGGCGAGCGGGCGCGTGGCCGAGATCACCGGCCTGCCGCTCGATCTCGTGCAGCGCAATTTCGCCCGCGTGCCGATCGGCCTCTTCGCCAAAGAATTTCAGCGCGCCAAGGGCAAGGTGCTGAGCCCCTACGACGCCACCGTCGGCGGCGCCGACATCGAGCCCGAGAGCGCCCGCGACACCGGCCCCGATCCGGTTCTCGACCGCAGCGTGCCGGCGCTCACCTCTGCCTTCGTCGCCTATGCGCGCGACGAGCTGAACTACCACACCGATGTCAGCTACCGGCTGCTCAGCGGCGATGTCGGCCACAATTGGGACTACGGCACGCAAGGGCAAGGCTATGCCGGCGTGATGAACGATCTGCAGCGGGCGCGCGCGCTCAACCCGTCGCTCGGCGTCGTCATCGTCAACGGCTACACCGACCTCGTCACGCCCTATCTCGGCTCGCGCTATCTGGTAAACCAGATCCCGACGCTCGCCGGCGCGAAGCCGATCCGCCTCGACGTCCTGGAAGGCGGCCACATGATGTATTTGCGGCCGGACGGACGGCGCGCGCTGAAGGACGCAGCCTCGGAGCTCTACCAGGCGACGCAGTAGGTCTGATCGGCTCACACACAGCCCTGCGCCAACGCAAGCGCCACGCTGGAGCAGCGCTGGCCAAGCTTTCGCCCGTATAGCAGGGGCAGCGGCTCCAGCAGGGGCGAAGCCGCCTTTACGCAAAGCAAGCCGCATGGTCGATGTCGTCGTCCTCGATAGCCGCGAAAGGGTGCTGGCCGGCATCCTGTTCACGGCTGTCGCCTATTTCCTGTTTTCGGCGCAGGACGCTTCGATCAAGCTGCTCGTCGTCGGCATGAGCGTGTGGCAGATCATGTTCTTCCGCTCGGTCACTGTGCTCGTCGCTTGTGGCGCGATCGGCGGCAAAAAACTGTTTGCCGATACGGTCAACTCGTCGATCGTCAAACCGATGCTGGTGCGCAGCGCCTTCACGCTCGCCGCCTGGCTCTGCTACTACAACGCCGCGCGCTCGCTGCAGCTCGCCGAGCTCACCACCATCTATTACGCGGCACCCATCATCGTCACCGTGCTGTCGGTGCTGATCCTGGGCGAGACGGTACCGCTGTTGCGCTGGATCGCCGTGTTCGTCGGCTTCGTCGGCGTGTTCATCGCCTGCGACCCGACGCGCCTCGGCCTGTCGCTGCCGGTGCTCTTGGTGCTGGCCGCAGCGGTGTTGTGGGGCATCGCCGTGGTGCTGCTGCGCAAGACCGCGATGCAGGAGCGCACGATGATCCAACTGGTGCTCAACAATTTCTATTTCCTGCTGTTCTCGGCGATACCCGCGCTCTTGTGGTGGCGCATGCCCGACGGCGCCCAGCTCCTGCTTCTGATCAGCGTCGGCGCGCTCGGCGGTGTCGCGCAATACATGTTGTTCGAAGGCATGCGGCGGGCCCCGGTATCGATCGTGGCGCCGTTCGAATACACCTCGCTGATCTGGGCCTTCGCGCTGGGCTACGCCATCTGGGGCGACGTGCCGCGCCGGGAAGTTTTCATGGGCGCGGCGCTGATCGTCGGCGCCGGCCTGCTCATCGTCGGCAACGAACATTTCCGCAAACGGATATGAGGCTGCCGCTCATGACGGAAGGTTGTCAGCAGCAACGCGGTAGTCTTTCACCATGACCGATACGCTGGACATGCCGGAGAAGCGCGCGCCAAGTGCTGCCGCGGACGTGCCGGCGGAGCGGACGCTCGGCATCATCCTGGTGTCGGCCTCGGCCATCGCCTTCGCGCTCACCGGCGTGCTGACCAAGTCGATCCATGCCGACCCGCTGACCATCACCTGCTGGCGCGGTTTCGTCGGCTCGATCCTGATCAGCCTCTATGTGCTGTGGCGCCGGCGCCGCTCGGGCGGGCGCGAAAGCCTCAAGCTCGGCTGGCGCGGCTGGCTGCTGGCGATCGAGGGGGCGGCGGCCAGCATCGCCTTCATCTCGGCCTTCAAACACACCTATGTCGCCAATGTCGCGGTGATCTACGCGACCTCGCCTTTCATCGCGGCCGTGCTTGCCTTCCTCCTGGTGCGGGAGAAATTCCGGCTGCAGACAATGCTGGCTGCGGCCGTGTCGCTCTGCGGCGTCGCCATCATGGTCGGCGCCGGCTTCGGCAGCGGCCATCTGCTCGGCGATGGACTGGCGCTGTTGATGACCGCCGGCAGCGCGCTCTACATGATCATGGTGCGCGCTTTTCGCGACTCGCCCGTCGTCTGGGCCGGTGCGGTGTCGGCCTTCCTGCTCTTCGTGCTCGGCTGGTTCGTCACCGATCCGCTGGCGGTCTCGGCCCACGACGCGGTGCTGCTCGGCGCCTTCGGCTGTTCCTTTGCGCTTGCCTCGATCCTGTGGACGGAAGGCTCGCGGCTCATTCCCGCCGCCGAGGCCGGCCTGCTCGGCTCGGCCGAAGTGCCGTTCGCCATCCTGTTTGCCCTGGTTTTCCTCGGCGAAGTTCCGCCCGTGGCCAGCGTCATCGGCGGCGCGATCGTGCTTTGCGCGGTGTTTGCCCATGCCGGACGCGACTGGTGGAAGGCAAAATCGGCGCGCTCGTAAAAATATTTTGCCAGTCACGGAACCATCATCCGGCTCAGCCATTATTAGTGTGACGGGTCACCCCCCAAGTCCCCCCAAACCCCTCGACCCGTCCGACTACAAGCCGACCCCAAAAGGTCGGCTTTTTCTTTTTTAGGATGGCGCCAGGCCGCTGCCGAGCAGGTCGGCGAGGTCGCATGCCGGAGCTTCCGCCTGGCGCGCAAGCCGAATGGCGAAATCGGCCATCGGCAACGGCGGCAGGTCGAGCTCGTATGGCGCTTCCACGATCCCGGAATGGGCAAAGCGCCTTGTGCGCGGCGTCAGCGCGATGCCGGCATTGACCGCGGTGCGCAGGCCGGCAAGGCTGGCACTGCCGGCGGCGATGCGATAGCGGCGGCCGGCAGCGTCGAGCGCCATGAGCGCGGCCTCGCGGAAGCCGCAATAAGGATCGAGCAGCGCCAGCGGCAGCACCTCTTGCCGCGTTGCCAGCCCTTTTTCCGAGCAAAGCCACAGCATCGGCTCGCTGATCAGCGCCACTTCATCGGGCGACGGCGCATGGCACATGAGAATAGCGATGTCGAGCTGGCCCGCTTGCAGCGCCGAGCCGAGCTCCTGAGAGCGGCCGACGCGCAGTTCGATGCGCACCCGCGGGTGGCTGGCGGCAAAGGCCCGCAGCAGGTCCGGCAGGCCGTGGTCGGCGAAATCCTGCGTCGTGCCGATGGCGATGCGGCCGCCGGCGCGCGCGCCTTTCAACGCCAGCCAGGCCTCGGTGTGGACGGCGAGGATGCGTCGGGCATGACCGACAAGGTCCTCGCCGGCCGGCGTCAGGCCGCGCCCCCTGCCCTGCGGCGTCAGCAGCGGCTCGCCGACGATCTCCTCCAGCCGCTGCATCTGCGCGGTCACCGCCGAGGGCGTGCGGCCAACGGCGGACGCCGCGTTGGCGAGGGAACCACCATCGACGAAGGCGAGGAAGGTTTTCAGCAGGTCGGGATCGAGGGTTTGCATAATTCGATTTTATCGAAGCGTTTGTCAAAAACAATTCGATTTTATTGATGTATGCATGAACCCATATCTCTCCCATCGAAGGCGCGACGCGCCAAACCAAAGGAGAGAAAAATGCCGATCATCAATATCAGCGTCACCGGCAAGCCGAACGCCAAGCTGTCCGCGGCGATCGCCAGGGACATCACCGAAATCACCGCCAAGGAGCTGCGCAAGGATCCGACGATCACCGCCGTCGCCGTCACCTATATCGACCCGGAACACTGGTTCGCCGGCGGCAAGCCGCTGGCCGAGCATGGCACCAACACGTTCTGGCTGGACATCAAGGTCGTCGACGGCACCAACACCAAGCTCGAGCTCGAAG
>JAEKLU010000012.1 GCA_019509685.1 Mesorhizobium sp.
CGGCACATTGGTCGAATAGCCGTCGAAGGAAAGCGCCAGCGTGTAGGCGGTCGGAGGCTCGTTACCGGCGTCGGCAAGGATGTCATCGATCATCACCCCCTGCCAAGGTGTGTTGAACTTGGTCCATGCCGTCACGCAGTGGATGTCGCGGGTCATCTTGCTTTGCGGCAGCGCGTTGAATTCGGCCCAGCTCCACTTCTTGATCGGCCGTGGCCCATGCTTGAGCGTGAAGGACCAATCCTCGGTGCGCACGCGCGGCGTCGGTCCGGCGGAAAGAACCGGGAAACCCTGCTCCAGATACTGCCCGGGCGGAATGCGCGCGTCGGTGTCGGAAGGAGGACGCCGTCCGGAAAAGAAGCCGCGGGTGACCATCGAGACGCCTCCTGCACAGCACAACAATTCAGGCAGTGTTCTCGAAGATGTTGGTGCGAGCAACAGGAATCTTGGCAAGGGCCTGTCGGATATCCGACAGGCCCTTGTGTTTTGTCAGCCGGCGGCGAAGGGCACGGCGACGAAGATCTGCGCGTCGCCGCGATCGATCAGCAACAACACCGACTTCCTGCCGGACTTGCCGACCTCGGCGATCGCCTGGTTGGCCTGCCTGGCGGTCTTCACCGGCATCTGGTCGACGCCGACGATGACATCGCCCGGCTGGATGCCGGCGGCCGAGGCCGCCTTGTCCGGATTGACGCGCTCGACCACGGCGCCGCGCTGGTTGCCGGCAAGGTTGAGCTGGTCGCGGAGATCGGGAGTGAGATCGGCCAGGCCAAGGCCAAGCGAAGGCACGCGCAACCCCTGCCCTGCTGACGGCTTGCCGCCTTCATTGCCGTTCGATGCGGTCTGTTGATCATCGTTGTTGCGGCCGACATCGGCGGAAACCTGGATCGCCTTGCCCTTGCGCCAGACATCGAGCGTCTCCTTGACGCCGGGCGACACATCGGCGACGGCGCGCGACAGGTCCTTCGGATCCTTGACCTCCTGGCCGGCAAAGCCGGTGATGACGTCGCCGGTCTCGATGCCTGCCTTGGCGGCCGGCGAGCCTTGCGTCACCGCCGAAACCAGCGCGCCGCCCGGATGATCGAGGCCGATGGCGCTGGCGACATCCTGGGTGACCGGTTGGATTTGCACGCCGAGATACCCGTATTCGATGTCGCCGCCCTTCATAAGCTTGGCGACGACCTTCTGCGCCTGATCCGACGGGATGGCGAAACCGACGCCGACGCTGCCGCCATTGGGCGAATAGATCGCTGTGTTGATGCCCATGACGTTGCCGTTCACGTCGACCAGCGGACCGCCGGAATTGCCGTGGTTGATCGGCGCGTCGATCTGGATGAAATCGTCGAACGGCCCGCTGTGGAGGTCGCGGCCGCGCGCCGAGACGATGCCGGCGGTGACCGTGGTGCCGATGCCGAACGGGTTGCCGATCGCCAGCACCTGGTCGCCGGTCATCAGCTTGTCGGAATCGCCCCATTTGATCGTCGGCAGGGGCTTGTCAGCCTTGATCTTGAGCACGGCGAGATCGTTCTTGGCGTCGTGGCCGATCAGCTTGGCGGGAAGCTCGGTGCCATCGTCGAGCGTCACCTTGATCGAGCTTGCGCCGTCGATGACGTGGTTGTTGGTGACGATAGTGCCATCCGAACCGACGATGAAGCCGGAGCCGAGAGCTTCGGCGCGCTGCGCCTGCTGCTGGGGCGGCGCCTTGGGCATCGGCATGCCCTGATCGCCGAAGAACTGCTGGAAAAACTGGTCGAAAGGCTGATTGCCGCCAAGCGGCGAACCGTCGTCTCCCTCCCCGGGTTGCGCCTTCATGACCGAGGTGATGGTGACCACCGCCGGCTTGGTGACGGCGATGACCGGCGCGAAGGAGCCGTTCGGGGCGGTGATGCCGGCGACCGGCGTCTGCGTCGTCGCGGCTACGGTGCTCAGGCCGGCATTGCCGTTGTTCTGGGCGAAGGAGACGACGACGGGCGAAATGATCAGCGCGGCGCCCAGCAGGGCGGCGACGCGATGTCTGCGAAGAATGCTTGAGGGTGACATGGTCGTTCTGTCCGGGCGAGATTTGATCCAACGCCGAGAGGGTGGTCTCCAGCAAACACCCTTTGGCTTGTCGACGACCGGGCCGCCTGTCTCGCCGTGCATGGCAGCCGGCCGTCTCGACAGACACGCATCTAGGACGCCGAATGGCCTGAATTAGGGTTTTGGGCCGACCTTACGAAGATTTAATTCAGACGGCGCTGGCGAAGCGTTCCCTGCGGCGCAGATAGGCGGACGCGATTTCGCGCATTCTGGCGCGATCGAAACTCGGGCCGTGGCCGCCATGGCCGACGCGGATCGGCAGGTCGAGCAGGCGCTGCATGGTGCGGCAATAGGCGGTGCGGTCGGAATCGTCGAGGTCGTCGATCAGCGTGCCGTCATAGATGGCGTCGCCCGCGAAGAACAGGCCATCGGCCTCGTCGAAAAGCGCGATCGAATCCGGCGAATGTCCGGGAAGATGCAGCACCCGGAATTTTCTGTCGCCGAGATCGACGATGTCGCCCTCGTCGAGGGAACGGGTCAGCGGCGCCGGCACGATCCGATAGTCAGCCGCCTTCCAGCCCGGCACCGGCAGCTTCGACACGGCGCCGTCGAGATGATGGAACATGTAGCCGTAGGTGACGGCGTCATCCATGGTTTCGAACGCCGCCGCGCTCATTTTCGGCCCCATGCGCAGCGGGAATTCGTGCAGCGAGCCGACATGATCGAGATGGATGTGGGTGGCGACGACGATCAACGGCTTGCCGTCCGGCGTGTCGATTTCCGGCGCCAGCGGACAGATCCCCATGCCGGTATCGACCAGAAGGTCGGCGTCGCGACCCTTGAGATGCCACATATTGGCGCGCACGAAATCATGCACGAAGGGCTCGGTCAGCATTGTCGTCTTGGCATCGACAATTGCCTTGCCGAACCAGTCGCCCACCTCAAGGTCGGGCATCGGGCCGCCGGCCATCAGACGAAAGGCTTCCCGACCTTGTATTTTTCCGGCACCAGCCGCTTCAGATAGGCCATGCCGGCTTCGGACAATACTGAAGCGCGACCGAGCCGCCGCCCTCGGCGGCGACGCCGACAGCGAAGGCGCCAGCATCGAAGGCTTCTTGCGCGTCGACAGCGCTGATCGCGCCGACATAGCCGCGCGGCATGTAGCCGAGCGCGTCGACACGCGCGCGCTTGCCCGGCAGCCCTTCAGCAAGCGCCCGTTCAAGTGCGGCAGGCAGGTCGCTGCCCGACAGCTTGACGTTGCCGTGCTGGTCGCGCTCGAGCTTTTCCGGCGGCACCAGGCTTTCGACCAGCGCCTTGCCGTCGGCGGTGCTGACGCCTTCAGAGACCGCAACGATGCAGCGTTTGTGGCGGTCGAGCGTTTCGCGCACCTCGTCGATGAAGCGCTTGGCCGAAAAGGCGCGCTCCGGCACATAGACCAGATGCGGACCGCTGTCGGCGTCGAGCTGCCACGCAGCTGCGGCGGCAGTGAGGAAGCCGGCATGCCGGCCCATGACGATGCCGACATAGATGCCGGGCAACGCACGGAAATCGAGATCGACCGACAGGAAGGCGCCGGCGACGAATTCGGCGGCCGAGATGAAACCCGGCGTGTGGTCGTTTTCCTCAAGGTCGTTGTCGATGGTCTTTGGCGCATGCACGAAGGCGATCGAGCCGCCGGCGGCATCGGTCAGGATCTGCTGCGTGCCCGAAGTGTCGTTGCCGCCGATATAGATGAAGGCGTCGGCGCCGGCCTTTTTCAACCCGTTGAGGATGACCTCGCAATAGGCGGCGTCCGGCTTGTCGCGAGTTGAGCCAAGGGCGGCGCTCGGCGTGCCGGCGATCAGCCTGAGCCGATCCTCGGGGATCGCGGAGAGGTCGACATAATTGCCGTCGCGGATGCCGCGCACGCCGTGGATCGAGCCCAGTACCTTGGCACCGGGATGGCGCTTGCGGATTTCCAGCGTGGCGCCGACGACCGTCTGGTTGATGACGGCGGTCGGGCCGCCGCCCTGCGCGATGACGAAAGTTCCGGCCATGCTATTTCTCTCCCAAGGCAAAGGTTTTCAGGGCACCTTCGCCTGTCTTGCGGCATCGCGCAACGGGAGAATGGCCGCGAAAAACAGCGGCCTTAAGATCAGACGACGACGACCGGATTTCTTTTCGAAACGCGGCTGTAGAGATCGATGATGTCCTGGTTGATCAGGCGCACGCAGCCCGACGACATCGCCTGGCCGATGCTCCACCATTCCGGCGAGCCGTGGATGCGATAGCCGGTGTCCTTGCCATCCTGGTAGATGTAGAGCGCCCGCGCCCCGAGCGGATTGGTGAGGCCGCCGGGCTGGCCGCCCTGCCACTTGACCAACTCCGGCTTGCGCTGGATCATTTCGGGCGGCGGCGTCCATACCGGCCATTCGCGGCCATACTGGATGTTGGCGCGGCCCGACCAGCGGAAACCGTCCTTGCCGATGCCGACGCCGTAGCGGATGGCGTCGCCGCCCGGCTGGACCAGATAGAGCATGCGCTCCTTGAGATGGACGACGATGGTGCCCGGCGCCTCGCCGGTCTGGTCGACGACGATCTGGCGGCGGAACTGCGGCTTGACCTTCTGATAAGGCACCGCCGGCACCTCGAAGCCGCCGTCGGTGAGCGAGGCATACATGACGTCGGGGCCGGTGATATTCTTGTCGACGCTGATCGCCGGGCGCATGGGCGGCACGGAGCCGGTGACGGTGTTGTCGAGCTGCATTTGCGGCAGGTCGAGCGTGTCGGTGGTGCTGCAGCCGGCCATGCCGAGCAGCGCCATGGCGCCGGCGCCGGAAAGCACGGCGCGGCGGGAAAGCTGAATTTCGGTATCGATCGTCTCGCCGTTCGACGGCGGCGTTTGCGGCAACTCACGCATCTACCCAAACCCTACGCTGCCGGCGGGAAGCACAGTCCGGCCGGATCGAGGCATTTTCGTCATTCATGGTTGAAAAAGCGTGAAAGCGCCGGACCGCGCTTAACCATAACCGTCCGATAAGCCGCAGCCGAAGCGGAAGAGGCCGGCACTGACGATTTTTTCAGCGGCCTCTTTACAATTTCAGCGACCCAAGGATTTATCCTGTTCTTTGCGCTCAAGGAGTAAGGAAATGTCCTTCGAAAACTGGGCTGCCTTTGCCGCCGCCTCTTCCATCCTGCTCGTCATCCCGGGCCCGACGATCCTGCTGGTCGTCTCCTATGCGCTGGGCCAGGGCTGGCGCACCGCGCTGCCGATGGCGGTCGGCGTCGCGCTTGGCGACTTCACCGCCATGACGCTGTCGATGCTGGGCATCGGCGCGCTGCTTGCGGCTTCGGCCACCGTGTTCACCGTCCTGAAGGTGATCGGCGCCGGCTATCTGATCTATCTCGGCATCAAGCTGTTCCGCGCCGGCGGCGCGCTGAAGGCCGAGCCGCGCACCGACGCGGTGTCGGCGGCAAGGATGATGGCGCATGCCTGGCTGGTCACGGCGCTCAACCCGAAGAGCATCACCTTCTTCGTCGCCTTCCTGCCGCAGTTCCTAGACCGGCATGCCGATTTCTGGACGCAGATGCTGATCTTCGAGACGACCTTCCTGACTTTGGCTTTTGCCAATGCCTTCGGCTATGCGCTGGTCGCATCCAGGGCCCGCGCCATCGTGCGCAATCCGAAAGCGATCCGCATCTTCAACCGCACCGGCGGCACGAGCGTCGAGGATGCCATGGCAGTGAGGAGCGTGTTCGGCCTGACATACTCAGGCGCAAGCGAGGCCGGGTTTTCATCCTACGCCAAAGCCGTGCGTGAACTGCTGTGCTTCATCGGCGATCCCGTCGCCTCCGTCGACCGCGCCATATCGGAGGATCCCGGTTTCGTCATGGCGCATGTCTTCAAGGGCTATCTGTTCGGCCTCGCCACCGAGCGCGACGCGACAGCGGTGGCCAGGGCTTGCCATGAGGCGGCACTACCACTTGCCACGACGACGCGCGAGCAGGCGCATGTCTGGGCCCTCGGCCACCTCGCCAATGGGCGCTGGCATGACGCCGCCAAGATCCTCGAGGATATCGCCATCGAGACCCCGCTCGACGCGGTGGCGCTGCAGGTCGGGCACCAGATCGACTTCTTCACCGGCAATGCCCGCATGTTGCGCGACCGCATCGCCCGCGCCTTGCCGTCCTGGCAGAGCGACATGCCCGGCTACCATGCCATGCTCGGTATGCAGGCCTTTGGGCTGGAGGAAATGGGCGACTATACCAGGGCCGAAAAACTCGGCCGCGCGGCGGTCGAGATCGAGCCGCGCGACGGCTGGGCGCAGCATGCGGTCGCCCATGTCATGGAAATGCAGAGCCGGCAAAGGGACGGCATTGCCTGGATGCGTGCCAATCCCGAAGCCTGGACAAAGGAGAGCTTCCTGCAGGTGCACAATTGGTGGCACCTGGCGCTGTTCCACTACGATCTCGGCGAGACCGACCAGGTGCTGGCGCTTTATGACGGACCGATCTATGGCACGCCATCGGCGATGGCGCTGAACATGGTCGATGCGTCGGCCATCCTGTGGCGGCTGCATCTCGGCGGCGTCGACGTCGGCAACCGCTGGACCGCGGTCGCCGCCAATTGGCCCAAGGCCGGCCTCGGCGACTACGCCTTCAACGATGCGCACGCGATGATGGCCTTCGTCGGCGCGGGCCTCGACGGACCCGCCCTTGCCTTGCTCGAGGCGCAGCGCGAGGCGATGCATGGCAGCGGCGACAACGTCGCCTTCACCAGGGATGTCGGCCATCCCTTGACGCGGGCAATCAAGGCGTTCGGTGAGGGCAAATACACCGAGGTCGTGCACCTGATCCGGCCGATCCGGGCGATCGCCAACCGCTTCGGCGGCAGCCACGCACAGCGCGATGTCATCGACCTGACGCTGATCGAAGCCGCCTTGCGAGCCGGTGACGGCGCGCTGGCCAGGGCGCTCACCGCCGAGCGTTCGATGGCGCGGCCGGACAGCCCGCTGTCAGCGCTCTTCTCGCGGCGAGCCGCCAATTTGTCAGAGAATTGACCCGAAGCCGATCTTGCCTTAAAAACTGGCCAAGCCATATTTTTCGAGATCCGAAAAAATTAATGGCAATGGGAGGATATCATGTATCTCGGCCTCGACCTGGGCACCTCGGGCGTCAAGGCGCTGCTGATCGATGATGACCAGAAGGTCATCGGTTCC
>JAEKLU010000241.1 GCA_019509685.1 Mesorhizobium sp.
CCGCCACCCGGTTGTCGATCCCGACATAGGCTGAGCGGGGTGCTGCCGGCACGTCCGAGATCAGCGTGACCAGCCTTATCCCGGCATCGACCAGCTCGCGCAGGATGTTGCGCGTGCGCGGGTGGTCGACGGCAATGACGCCGACGCCATTGGCCTTGAGCGACAGATTCTCCACCGCGCCCTGCAGCGCGCCCGGCGAAATGCCGGCAAGGTTGTGGATGCGGCAGGAAGCGACCAAGGGCAGGCGCTGGGCATAATCCTCGATGTGATGGGCGAGATCGGCCATGAAGGCGTTGGACCCGATCGGCAGGAAGAATTCCAGATGCGCCGGCTTCGACGGCAGCACGACCTGGTCGAGTGTCGGCAGGTAGCCGAGCTGCTTGGCCGCCTCCATCACACGCTGCCGGTTGGCCGCGCTTGCGCCCGGACGGTTGTTGAGCACCCGGTCGACGGTCGCGGTCGACAGGCCGCAGCTCCTGGCGATGTCGGCTACGGTGGCTTTCATGGGTCCAGTCATAGGATGGGATGCGGGCCCCTGTCAGGCCAAATCAACGTCAGGCCAAATCAGCCGTGCTGCTGCCGGCCGTCGGCGATCGCGTCACGGATTTCCTTGTCCGACATGCCGGTGATGACGCGCTCGACCTCGGCGACGGTGGTCTTTTTCGGATCGATGTCGTCGGCCACCACCTTGCCGCGGCGCATCACCACGATGCGGTCGACCACCTGGAAGACGTGATGGATGTTGTGTGCGATGAAGATGCAGGAATGGCCGGAATCGCGGGCGCTGCGCACGAAGCTCAGCACGCCTTGCGTTTCGGCGACGCCGAGATTGTTGGTCGGCTCGTCGAGGATGATGAGGTCGCTGTCGAAATGCATGGCGCGCGCGATCGCCACCGCCTGCCGCTCGCCGCCGGACAGCGAGCCGATCGGCGTCGTCGGCGGGATGTTCTTGGTGATGCCGACCTGCCGAAGCAGGTCGCGCGCCACATTGTTCATCGCCTCCTGGTCCATGCGGTTCAAAAAGCGCGGCGACTTGATCGGCTCGCGGCCGAGGAACAAATTGCGCGCGATCGACAGCTGCGTAACCAGCGCCGAGTCCTGGTAGATCGTTTCGATGCCTTGCGCGATGGCGTCGCTGGTGCTGCGTAGGCTCACCTTCTTGCCGCGTATGAAGATGTCGCCGCTGGTCAGCGGCACGGCGCCCGACAAAACCTTGATCAGCGTCGACTTGCCGGCGCCGTTGTCGCCGAGCAGTCCGACGATCTCCCTTTCATTGACGTGGAAGTTGGCGTCCACCAGCGCCTGCACGCGCCCGTAGGACTTGCGGATGTTTGTCATGCGGATGAGCGGCTCAGCCATGGTTCACGTCCCTGCCTGGTGCCGGCGTTCAAGCCATGAGTGCAGCGCCATCATGCCGAGGATGATTGCGCCGATGAAGATGTTGTAGGCAAGCCCTGGCACGCCGATCAGCACGATGCCGTTGCGCATGACGCGCAGGATCAGGATGCCGAGCACGGTGCCGATGATGGTGCCGCGCCCACCGGTCAGCGCCGTGCCGCCGATCACCACCATGGCGATGACCTCGAGCTCGTAGCCGGTGCCGCTGTTGGGATTGGCGGCGGACGTGCGCAGCGATGAGATGACGCCGGCAAGCGAGGCCATCACCGCGGACAGGATGAACAGGCCGATCTTGACGCCGTTGACGTTGACGCCGCGCGCTCGCGCCGCAAGTGGATTGCCACCCGCGGCCTGGATCCAGTTGCCGACCCGGCTCTGCGTCAGCACGTAGCCGAGCACGATCGCGGCACCTATGAACCAGAACAGCGAGGCATAGACGCGGAACGGGCCGACATAGAAGTCGCCGACCAGCATATTCGCCAGCCAGCTGCCTTCCGCGCTCCAGGTGCGCTGCGGGAAACCGTCGGTGACGAACAGCGCCGTGCCGCGCACGACCAGAAGCATGCCGAGCGTCACCAGGAAGGACGGGATCTTGAGTTGCGTGACGAACCAGCCATTGACCAGCCCGATGAAGGCGGCGACCACCAGCGCGATCAGCAGGCCAACCTCCAGCGAGGTGACTCCGCTGTTGTAGAGCGTCCACATCAGCACCGGCGAAAAGCCGAACAGCGAGCCGACCGAGAGGTCGAATTCGCCCGAGGTCATCAGCAAGGTCATCGCCAGCGCGATCAGGCCGAGCTCGACGGTGAAGGCCAGGATGTTGGAAATGTTCTGCGGCGACAGGAAGTCCGGGTTGATGCCCCAGAAGACGACAAGCTCGACGACGAGCAGCACCAGCGGACCGAATTCCGGCCGCCCGATCAGACGTTGGATGAAGGAACGGTTTTCCATTGGACCCGCGACATGAGGGCCGGCCACCCGATGCGGCGCGACAGGACAGGAAAACGGTCGCGACCGTTGTAGTCGCGACCGTCGGATTCAGGGATTATTTGCCGGACAGGATCTTATCGTAGACGCCGGCGGTGTCCTTCTCGTAGAGCGCGCCGGTGATGACGTTGAAGCCCGGAGGAATGCCGCTGGCGGCCATGTTGGCCAGCGAAAGCGCGACATAGCTGGTCGCCTGCGGGTCCTGCCACTGACCGGCGTTGACGTAGCCGTTCAGCACTTCCTGGGTGGTGTCGAGCGAGTTGCCCCAACCGACGACCGGGATTTCGCCCGGCTTGATGCCGGCCTGGTCGAAGACGCGCTTGATCGAGCCGGTGACGAGGTCGCCGAGGCCGATGATTGCCTTCACCTTACCCTTGTGGGCGGTCAGGTAGTCGACCATGCGGTTGATCGCTTCGGCCTGGTCGAGCGTGGCTTCGGTCACCTCATAGGTGATGCCGGCTGGCCCGAACACGCTCTTGATGCCTTCTTCTTCCTGCACGCCATAGGTGGCGCCGGGGATCTCGACCGGCATCCAGACGAAGTCGCCCTTCTTCACCAGGCCCTTGTCGACCAGATACTGCGCCCAGTGTTTGCCGAAGGTGACATTGTCGCCGCCGACATAGGCGTTGAAGTCGGCCTTCGGATCGGGCGTGTTGAAGTTGATGATCGGGATGTTGGCCGCGCGCGCCTCCTTGACGATCTCGATCAGGCTGCCCGGATCGGGGCTGGTGGTGGCGATGCCGTCGGCCTTGGCCGCGATCGCGGCGCGCACGGCTTCCTGCTGCGACGCCACGTCGCCATTGTGGAACGAGGTGTTGACGGTGTTGCCGGTGTCCTTGGCCCATTGCTTGGCGCCGGCCAGGAAATAGGTCCAGACCGGATCGGCTGGCCCGCCATGCGAAATCCAGTAGAACGTCTTGGCCTGTGCCGCCGCCGGAATGGCGAGCGCCACGATCAAGCCAAGCACAAGCAGTCTTAGCCTCGAAAGCATTCGATTTCCTCCCATGTTGAAACCAGTTCCACTTCAGCGCAACGCGGCCGAGAGACCGCGCCTCCTGCCAGCGCCGACCGGAACGTCTAGAGCATTCCCTTTTTCAGGCGATGGCAAGCCTCCATCGCCAATGGATGTTGGCGCAGGCGCGCACGCCATCAGCAATCCCATCAGATTGCATCAGTTGCTGTATATTTGTGTGAGGTCGTTAGCCCCGCTGACCTGCCTGCCGGCGCTCGGCGCGGCGGCCGCGCCAGATTCTGCCGAGCCAGTCCGCCGCCAGCGCCAGCACCAGGAGCGAGCCGACCGCGCAACTCGTCCATGCGGCATCGATGCCGAGCAGCGCCATGCCGCTCAGCACCACCTGGACCAGCAGCGCACCGATGGCTGCACCTATGGCGCTGCCATGGCCGCCCGACAGCCGCGTGCCGCCGAACAACGCCGCGGCGATCGCGAGCAGCACAAAGCCGTTGCCGTCGGCGGGGACGACCGAGCCTTGCGCTCCGAGACGGATGACGCCCGCAAACCCGGCGATCGCGCCCATCACCGCCAGCACGGTCAACCGCACCTTGCCTGTCGCGATGCCGGCATGGGCGGCGGCTTCCGGGTTGCTGCCGGTCGCTTGCACCCGATAGCCGAAGCGGGTGCGGTGCAGAACAAGCTGTAGCCCGAGCGCCAGCAGAATGAAGATCACGACGCTTGCCGGGACAGTGCCGAAGGCCTTGCCGGAAAGGACATGAAAGAAATTGCTGTCGCTCACAGGCGCCGGGGCAACGCCTTGCCCCTTGCCGATCACCAGCAACAGCCCGTCGATCGTCCACCATGTGCCGAGCGTCACCGCGATGACCGGCACGCGCAGCGCCAGCGCAAGCGTGCCGTTGACGACGCCGATGGCGGCGCCCAGCACGACTCCGGCGAGCGCCGATAGCCAGGGATCGATCCCGGCCGTCATGAGTAATGCGGCGACGATTGCCGCCAGGTGGAACACCGCGCCGACCGAGAGGTCGATCTCGCGGATGGCAAGCACGAACACCATGCCGACAGCGACGATGCCGGGCAGGGCGGCCTGCTGCAGCAGCGCCATCAGATTGGCGGGTTCCAGGAACGGCCGTTGCAGCCAGCCGAGCAGGCCGACAAGTATGGCCAGCACAATGACCACGCCGGTTTCGACCGGCAGGCGAAAGCCTCGCTTTGCCTTCGGGGTTCCGGACCCGGCCAGGCGCGGACTGGCTTCCGTGCTCGTCATGCCGCATTCCTCTCGGCCGCGTTCTTCTGGCCCGCATTCTTCTGGCTTGTCGGCAAAGGGGCGCGCACGGTAGCCGCATCGCTGGCGATCAGCGTGCGCAGCGCCGCCGGATCCATGTCGGCGCCGGCGGCCTCGCCGGCGATCCGGCCATGGCGCAACGCAATCACGCGGTCGCAAAGCCCGGTCAATTCGGATGTCTCGGTCGAGTGCAGGAGCACGATGCAGCCGCTCGCCGCCATCTGCCTGATCAGGCCGTAGATCTCCTGCTTGCTGCCGATGTCGATGCCGCGCGCCGGATCGTCGAGCAGCATCACCTGCGGACCGATCTCCAGCCATTGGGCGATGGCTACCTTCTGGCGGCTGCCCGGCGGCAGCGCGCCGGCAAGGTCCTGCGGATCGCTGCGGATGCGCAGAGCCTCGATCTGCCGCGCTGCGCGCTCGGCGGCCAAAGCCGGCCTGTAGATGCGCCGACCCCAGTCGCGCGCGCCGACCACCACACTGGAGAGGTTGAAAGCAATCGATTTGTCGTCCATCAGCCCGTTTCCGGTCCGGCTGGAGACCAGGCATATGCTGCGCCGCGCCGCTTCCGTCCGGTTCTTCGGCAGGCCGTCGCCATCGGGAAAACGCACCTTGCCCTTTCGCGCCCGGCGCTGCCCAAACAGCATGGTGAAGAGGTCCGACACGCCGGAGCCGGGGAGCCCGGCGAGGCCGAGGATTTCGCCGGCGCGAGCAGTGAACTCGACACCGGCCAGACGGCCGCCGCTCAGGCCGCTGACGGCAAGCTGCGGCCTGAGCGTGCCGGCGACAGCCGACAGCGAGCGCAGCGGCAGCGGGAACAGCGCCTGGCGCAACTGCCCGATCATCGCCTCCTCGGAGGCCGTCAGTTCCGATCGACGCTTGGACAGCACGTCACGGCCGTTGCGCATGACGGTGATCTGGTCGGCAAGCCCGAGCGCCTCGTCCAGCCGGTTCGACAGATAGAGCACCGTCATTCCCCTGCACGTCAATTCGCCAAGCACCGCAAACAGGCGCCCGCTCTGGCCCCGGTCGAGTGTTTCGCAGGGTTCGTCCAGTACGAGCAGCCGGGGGTGTTCGAGCAGCGCCCGGGCGATGGCGACGAGCTGTCGGTCGGCCGGATCGAGTTCGCCGAGCGGCGCGCGAACGTCGGCGGCGAGGCCGAGCTGGCGCAGCAGGTCGACACTGCGCGCCTGCATCTCGCGGCTTGAGACCAGACCGTTGCGCAATGGCTCGCGGTTGACGAACAGATTGGCAAGCACGGAACGTTCAGGGAAAAGCGCGGACTGCTGCAGCACCGCGGCGATGCCGTGCTTGCGCGCCGCGTTCGGATTGTCGAGGGCAATTTTATGGCCGTCGATCTCGATCGCGCCGCTGTCCGGCCGCAGGATGCCTGCCATGACCCTTGCCAGTGTCGATTTGCCGGCGCCGCTTTCGCCGATGACGGCATGGATCGTGCCGCGCTCGGCGGCCAGGCTCATATCTTCGAGCGCAACAAAGCCTCCAAGGCGCTTGGCGGCATTGCGCACCGAGATCAGCGGCGAATCGGACATGTCGGCGGCCCCCCGACCGCGATGCGATCTTGGAGCGGATTGCGGCCGCAGTCACCGGTATTTCTATAAAATTATGTTGATGGCGGCCGCTTGTTGCCGCAGCTGCTAGAGGAGATGGGCACTGGCGAGGTCGCGCATGAGGTGGCTGGCGCCATAGGTCCAGTGCGGGCAATCCGGCGACAGCCGCACGCGGTTGGTCAGAGCGCCGAGTTTTTCCGACGAGATGGTGACGATGTCGCCGACCTTGTGGGTGAAGCCCTTGCCCTTCTCACCGCGATCCTTCGAAGGCACGAACATGGTGCCGAGATAGAGCGCCAGCCCGTCCGGATACTGGTGATGCGGGCCCATCGCGGCCTTGACCAGCTCTTCCGGCGAGCGGCTGATTTCGGCCATCGAGCTTGCGCCCTGCAGCGAGAACCCATCTTCGCCCTCGACGCTGAGCCGCACCGTGGCGCGCTTCACGTCGGCGATGGAAAAGGTCTCGTCGAACAGCCGGATGAAGGGGCCGAGCGAGGCGGAAGCGTTGTTGTCCTTGGCCTTGCCGAGCAGCAGCGCCGAGCGCCCTTCGACATCGCGCAGATTGACATCGTTGCCCAGCGTCGCGCCGACGATGCGGCCCGAACTGTCGGCGATCATGGCGATCTCCGGCTCCGGATTGTTCCAGGTCGAGACCGGGTGCAGTCCGACATCGGCGCCGAAGCCGACCGAGGCCATCGGCTGGCATTTGGTGAAGATCTCTGCATCGGGACCGATGCCCACTTCCAGATATTGCGACCAGGCGCCGCGCGAAATCAGCTTGGCCTTGATCTCCATCGCTTCGGCCGAGCCGGGCTTGAGCTTCGACAGATCATGGCCGATCAGCCCGGCGATATCGGCGCGGATGGCGTCGGCCTTCTCGGCCGAGCCGCGCGCCTGTTCCTCGATGACGCGCTCGAGCAGGCTGACGACGAAGGTGACGCCGGAAGCCTTCACCGCCTGCAGGTCGACCGGCGAAAGCAGGATCGGTTTCTTCGCATCGCGCTTGGCCTCGAAACTGTTGGCGGCAATCTCGTCGAGCGCGCCGATGGCCTTGCCCGTTGCGGAGCGCACATAACCGGCCGGATCCTTCAGCTCGCACAGATCGCGCACGGTCGGCGCGGTGCTCGAGGTGATGTCGACGACCTGCCCGTCGCGCACCGTGACCACCTGCGGATGGTTCGTCTCGCTGGTCCTGGCGCGGCCGATGAAAATTCCGTCTGAGGGCAAGCGGGTCGGGTCGGTCATGTCGGGTCCTTTCGATTGGCGGCGCACTTTCCCCGGATTTAGGCGAAACGTCTATCCCTCGTCTGGGGACCGGCTCGTCTGCCGCTACAGACTTCGCAGTGCTGGCCCATCGATGCGCTCTTTCAAATCTGTGAAATCGACAATAGGATTTTCACGAACGTCGACATTTACAGGTGATCCGTGCCCACAGCCTTTTCCGATCCGGTCTGGCAAAAGCCGCCAACAGCCACGCCATTCCAGTCGGACCTAGGGTCCGGTGGCGCGCTCGACGTGGTCATCGTGGGCGGCGGCATCATGGGGCTGTCGACCGCGCTCCATGCCGCCCGCGCTGGACTCTCGGTGCAGGTACTGGACGGCGGCGCGATCGGGCAAGGGGCTTCCGGCTTGAATGGCGGCCAGGTCATCCCCGGCCTCAAATACGATCCGGAATGGCTGATTGAACATTTCGGCAGGGAGCGCGGCGAGGCGCTTGTCCAATTCGCGGCCTCTACGGCCGACGCCGTGTTCGACCTCATTCGCGACGAGAAGCTCGCGGTGCCGTTCACCCGCAATGGCTGGATCCAGGCCGCGCATACGGAGACCGCCTTGAAAGCGGCCGCCAACCGCGACCGGCAATGGCGGGCGCGCGGTGCCGATGTCAAACTGCTCGACCGGGACGAGATCGCGGCGATGACTGGCGCCAAGGGTTATCTCGGTGGCTGGCTCGATCGCCGCGCCGGCGTCATCGATCCCTTGTCCTACACGCTGGAACTGGCGCGCGTCGCTGCCTCCGCCGGCGCCAGGATCGCCGAGCAGCAAAAGGTAGTGAAGCTCGCCAAGGAAGCCGGCTTCTGGCGCGTTTCGACGCAGGCGGGCACCGATGTTCGCGCGAAGTCGGTCGTGCTTGCCACCAACGCCTATACAGATGAGCTGTGGCCCGGTCTGGCGCAGACAATCGTGCCATTGCATTCCTTTCAGATCGCCACGGCGTCGCTGCCGGCCGAGCTTGTCTCCAAAATCCTGCCAGGCGGCCAGGCCGTCTCGGATTCTCGCCGGATCCTGGTCTACTATCGACGGAGTCCCGATGGCCGCATCGTGCTCGGCGGCCGTGGCCGCATGGCGCTGCCTTCCAGCGCCGGGGACTGGGCGCATTGCGAACGCGCGCTCGTCCGCCTCTATCCGGCACTTGCCGGCATCGCCATCGAAAAGCGCTGGTTTGGCCGGGTCGCGCTGACGCCTGATCACCTGCCGCATTTGCACCAGCCGGAGAAAGGCCTGCTTGCCGTGGTCGGCTGCCAGGGCAGGGGTGTCGGCCTGATGAGCGCATTGGGCAAGCGCATGGCGAATTACCTCGCAATCGGGGACGCCACGCAATTGCCGTTCCCACTGTCGCCGATCCGGCCGATCCCGTTCCACGCTTTCCGCCAGGTCGGGGTCGCGGCTGCTATCACCTGGTACCGGATGCTCGACGCGTTCGAACGCTGAGCCGCGTTCCGCGATCTATGCGATTCAGCTTGACAGTTTCATGAATATGAAAAAGCATTAGTTGATTTCATAAATTCATGAATGGTTCCGAATAGGCAGTTGAATGTCGTCGACCATCCTCACAGCACGGCCGTTGCCGGAAAACCGAATCTCGCCGGTGTTCCGCCTTGCCATGATGGCGCCGGGCGGACTGGTCACCTTCTTCCTGATCCTGTTCGCGCTCGGCCTAGTTATCTTCCTCGCGTTCAGGAGCAATGACGGCTCGCTGCTCGGCGCGGGCCTGACATTGGAGAATTTCCTCACCGTCGTTACCGACCCGCTCTATTGGACGGTGACGCTGCGCTCGCTGATCATTGCCGGGCTGGTGACGCTGGCCACCGTGGTCACCGCCTATCCGGTCGCCTATTATCTTGCCTTCCACGCCGGCCGCCGCCGCAACCTTTTACTGTTCCTGGTCACGCTGCCGTTCTGGACCAGCTATCTCTTGCGCGTCTTCGCCTGGAAGATCGTACTTGCCTATAATGGCGTGCTGAACTCGGCCTTCCTCGAGACCGGCCTCTGGTCGCAGCCATCGCTTGCCTTCCTCAACACGCCGGCGGCCGTGGTTGTCACGCTCGCGCATGCCTACGCGCCCTTCGCCATCCTGCCGATCTACGTGGCGCTGGACATGATCCCGCGGTCGCTGCTCGAAGCCGCGTCGGATCTCGGCGCGCGTCCCTTCACATCGTTCCGCCGCGTCGTCTTGCCCAATTCCATGCCGGGCGTGCTGGCGGCGGCCCTGGTCGTCTTCGTGCCGACGGTCGGCGACTATGTCACGCCGGCCATGGTCGGCGGTCCGGCCAGCACGATGATCGGCACGCTGATCCAGTCGCAATTCGGCAAGGCCAATGACTGGCCGTTCGGCGCCGCACTTTCGGTCTGCGTCATGCTGGTCATTCTGTGCGTGGTGCTCGTCGCGCGCGGCGCCGACCGCAGATTTGGCAGCCGCACATGAGCGCGCGCGCCGACACCAATTCGGGCGGCCGCTGGCTCGGCCTTTACGTGCTTTTCTATCTGGTTTTTCTCTATCTGCCGGTGATGCTGATCCCGCTGTTTTCCTTCAACGACTCCATCCAGGCAGCCTTCCCGCTGCAAGGTTTTACCCTTGAGTGGTACCGCACGCTCTACGGCAACCCCGCGCTCTCCGGCGCGCTTGCCAACAGCCTGGTCATCGGCGTCATCGCGGCCTCCGGCGCGACGCTCTGCGGCATCACCGTCTCCTATATGGACCTTTACGGCCGCTCGCCGCTCGCCGTCACCATCAGCGCCATCGCCCGGCTGCCAATCCTGATCCCGGGCGTCATCGTCGGCATATCACTTTTAATTCTCATCAATCTCATCGGCCTCGGCCCGTCGCGCATTGCGATCGTTCTTGGCCACATCCTCGTCGCGCTGCCGACGACGGTGGTTATCATGCGCAGCCGTTTCGCCGCCATTCCCAAGACCATTCGTGAAGCCGCACTCGATCTCGGCGCTTCCGACTGGACGACATTCCGCCGTGTGATGCTGCCGCTCAGCCTGCCGGCCATTATCTCGGCCTTCATGCTCGCCTTCCTGATCTCATTCGACGAGTTCATCGTCGTCTTCTTCCTGGCCGGCACCGAGCCGACGCTGCCGCTCTACATCTGGAGCCAGCTGCGTTTCCCGCGTTCGCTGCCCACCGTCAT
>JAEKLU010000242.1 GCA_019509685.1 Mesorhizobium sp.
ATCGATCGCCTTGGCTTTCAATTCCTCGATCAGCTCGCGGCGCAGCACACCAGTGCGCTCCACCTCGCGCTCATGCGGATAAAGCTCGTTCTCGACCAAGGCGCGTGTTGTCTCGACGATGAGCTTTTGTTCTTCCGAAAGACCGAAATCCATGGCCTCAGCCCTTCTTCTTGCCGCTCTTTTTCTTTGGCTTCTCGACCTTGACAGCCTTCGCCGGCTTTGCCGCTTTCTTCGCCGGCTTGACAGCTTTTGCCTTGTCCGCAGCCTTGGCGGCCGGCTTCGCCGCCAGCTTGGCGAGCTGCTTGGTGTAGTCCTTATGCAGCGCGCCGGCGCCCCAGCCCTTGCCCTTGTTCTGTTTCGACAGCGCATCCATGATCGCGACCAGATTGTCGTCGCGGATCCGCTCCAGCTCGCGGATCGACAGGCCATGCGCCTGCTCGTCCGACTGCGTTGCGATCAGGTCGACCAGCTCGTCGTTGAACTCCGGCACGTCCATCAGCTTGGTCCACGGCCATTTCAGGCACGGCCCGAACTGCGCCATGAAGTGGCGCATGCCGGCTTCGCCGCCGGCGACGCGATAGACCTGGAACATGCCCATCTGCGCCCAGCGCAGGCCGAAGGAATAGCGCATGATGTCGTCGAGTTCCTCGACGGTGCAGATGCCGTCCTTGACCAGCCACAGCGCCTCGCGCCAGGCGGCTTCGAGCAGACGGTCGCCGACGAATGCCTCAATCTCCTTGCGCACCACCACCGGCTTCATGCCGATCGAGGCATAGAGCTCCTTGGCGACTTCGATGGCCTCGGGAAAAGTCTGCTCGCCGCCGACGATCTCGACCAGCGGCAACAGATAAACCGGGTTGAACGGATGGCCGACGACCAACCGTTCGGGATGCTTCTTCATCGCCACCTGCATGTCGGTCGGCTTGATGCCGGAGGTGGACGAACCGACGATGGCGTTGGCGGGCGCATGCGCGTCGATCTCGGCCAGCACCCTGTGCTTGAGGTCGAGCCGCTCCGGCACGCTTTCCTGGATGAAGTCGGCGTCGGCCACCGCTTCGGCGATGGTCTTGGCGAAGGTCAGCTTGCCTTCCTTGGGCAGGCCGCCGGGCAGCATCTGCTTATAGGCGCGGCGCGCGCCCTTCATCACTTCCGAGACCTTGCGCGACGCTTCCGGATCGGGATCGAAGATCGACACATCGATGCCGTTCAACAGCAGCCGCGCCACCCAGCCGGCGCCGATGACACCGCCGCCGATGGCGGCCGCCTTGTTGATGATGCTCATGGTCAGGCTCCGGTTCTTGTCTTGGCTGTTTCGGGATCGATGAGGGCCACGCGCTCGCCGGCGCGGATCACCGCCGGATCGTAGGCCTTGCGGGCGAAGACTTCGAGCACGAAGGGCCGGAAGAACTCGACCGGCATCGTCTCGTAGTCGGGATCGAAGCTCGACTGGTCCCAGCGTTCGCAGAACTGGTCGCAATCATCGAAATAGGCGTGGCCGGCAAAGCGGTCGCGCGCATGCCGGTTGCCGCCCAGATGATGCGCGTAGTAGAGCCGCTGGAAGTCGCCGTGCTTCTCCACCACCCAGGTGCATTGCTCGCGCACGAAGGGCTTCAGGATCGAAGCGGCATATTCGTCGTGATTGTAAGGTGCATAGATGTCGCCGATGTCGTGCAGCAGCGCGCAGGCGATCCAATCGGTGTCGGCGCCGTCGCGCCAGGCGCGCGTTGCCGCCTGCAGGGAGTGGCCCAGCCTTGTAATCTTGTAGCCGGACAGGCCTTCGTCGAGCTGCACCAGCGCGTCGAGCAAGCGCTCGCCGGTCTTGGCGGCATAGTCGATCTCATGGGCGGTCAGGGACTCGTAGTCTTGCCTGTCGCCGTCCTTCATCGCGGTGAATTTTACGGTCGTCATGGTCTGCGCTTTACGCCGCGGTTGCGATCGGCGCCCGCTTGGTCAGGTTGAGCTTCTTGCGCACTTCCTCCGGCCCGAGGATCCGGGCGCCGAGATTGGTTACGATGTTTGCGGCGCGTTCGACCAGCTGGGCGTTGGTCGCCAGAACGCCCTTCTCGAGCCAGAGATTGTCCTCCAGGCCGACACGGACGTTGCCCCCGGCGAGCACCGCCGCGGCGGCATAGGCCATCTGGTTGCGGCCGATGGCGAAAGCCGACCAGTTCCAGGTCGACGGCACATTGTTGACCATCGCCATGAAGGTGTTGAGGTCGTCCGGCGCACCCCACGGCACGCCCATGCAGAGCTGCACCAGCGCGTCGGGGTTGAGCACCTTTTCCTCGACCAGCTGCTTGGCGAACCACAGATGTCCAGTATCGAAGGCCTCGATCTCCGGCTTGACGCCCAGCGCCGTCATCATGCCGCCCATGGCGCGCAGCATGCCGGGCGTGTTGGTCATGACATAGTCGGCCTCGTTGAAGTTCATCGTGCCGCAATCAAGCGTGCAGATCTCCGGCAGGCACTGGCGCACATGCTCCATGCGGTTGGTGGCGCCGCCCATGTCGGTGGCTTTTTCATTGAGCGGCAGCGGCGCCTCGGTCGAGCCGAACACCATGTCGCCGCCCATGCCGGCGGTGAGGTTCAGGATGACGTCGACGTCTGCCGCGCGGATGCGCTCGGTCACTTCGCGGTAGAGATGGACGTCACGCCTCGGCTTGCCGGTCTCGGGATCGCGGACATGGCAGTGGACAATGGCGGCGCCGGCCTTGGCGGCATCGATCGCCGAATCGGCGATCTGCTTGGGCGAGCGCGGCACATGCGGCGAGCGGTCCTGCGTGCCGCCGGAGCCGGTGACGGCACAGGTAATGAAAACCTCACGGTTCATCGCGAGCGGCATTAAACTCTCCTCCCAGTCGGAAACAGAGCACAACATCGCGCGACTTGCGAGGGACTGTTTTGCACTTTACGAAGGAGGTATGACTAAAAACGAAAAGCCGACAATCTTTCGCGTTGAGCACTCGCCGCTCAAGGTGACGCTGCTGGTGTTTTCCGGAGCATCCATCATGTGCGTGGCATGCACCGTCGATCCGCTGCGCGCCGCCAACCGCATCGCCGGCGAAACCCTGTTCGACTTCAAGCTGGTTTCGGTGACCGGCGAGGCGCCGGTCACGACATGCGGCCTGCCGGTGGCGGTCAGCGGCCGATTCGATGCCGCGGAACCAACCGATGTCCTGATCGTGGTCGCGGGCTTCGGCACCCAAAACTATGCCACGTCGGCGCTGCTCGCCGGGCTGCGCCGCGCGGCGCGCTCGGCCCGAGCCTGCGGCGGCGTCGAGGCCGGCACCTGGCTGGTGGCGCGCGCCGGCCTGCTGGAAGGGCGCAGCGCCACCACCCACTGGGAGGACATGGAGGATTTCTCGTCGGCCTTTCCGGGCGTCGATGTACGCCCCGATCGATACATCGTCGACGGGCCGGTCTTCACCACGGGCGGTGCGTCGCCGACCCTGGACCTGATGTTGCACCTGATCCGCACCCGGCTCGGCATGGCCGTGGCGCTCGATGTGGCAAGCGCATTCATCTATGATCAGTCGCGCGTGGCGACCGATGCGCAGCCGCTGGTTTCGCTTGGCCGGCTCGACGGCTACGATCCACGCCTGGCACAAGCCATCCGGCTGATGGAAGCGCATGTCGACCAGCCGCTGACCATAGAAGCCATAGCCAAGCGCGCCGGCGTGACGGCGCGCACCCTGGAAAGCATCTTTCGCAAGTCGATCGGCGAGACGCCGGGCGCCTATTATCTGAGACTGCGCCTGGGCGCGGCGCGCCGGCTGGTGGTCGACACGCGGGTGGCCATGGCGGATATTGCCGGGCGGACGGGGTTCTCGTCCGCCGCGGCGTTTTCCAGGGCATTTTCGAGGGCTTTCGGCGAAGCGCCGGTCAGGCTTCGCCGGGGTTAAGCGGCATTCTTGTCCAACTGCGAGCGCATCTGTCGCGCCAGACGGATTTCAAAACGGTTGCTGACGGCGCGGTCCCATTGGGTTTTCACGTCGTCGGTTGGTCTCGGCAACGCCATCAGCCGATCGATGATCGATCCGGTCTCGCCGGATGAGAGCAGGGCGTCGATTTCGCGTTCGTGCTGCATATCGGTTCGCCTCCTTCCTTTTCACCCGCCACAGGCCATCCTTATACGAGCTACGTGACGGCAGTTTGAAGGCAGGAGCGAGGTGATTGAGGGGCGGCGCGGGGCAAAGTTTTGTCCGCCAGGCGCAGTTTGTGGCAAGCGCGTTCCCGGCGGCGACCGGGGTCTAACCAGTCACGACTTCGAGTGGCTTGACGAACAGCACGGTGGTGAAGCCGCTGTCCCATTCGTCATCGGGATACCGGTCTTTCTCGACATAGCCGGTCGCGCGATAGACGCGTTGCGCGGGCAGGTTGAAGGTGTCTCCTTCATCTGCGGAGAGCTGACTACCAGAGGCTGGCCCCGATAACTTTCAGCCACACCCGGCAGGCATCGGACCAGGACTTCCGGATTGGCCATGAGTCTAACGACTGGCCGGAAGCAACCGGATTATCTTCTATGGCAACAAATAGGGCGCGTGCGTGGTGCCGTTACTGGCGGTCATTCTTATGTTTTGTGGGGGCATTCAACTTCGTCGCCGCAGGGGAAGCGCTTCGTAGCCTGTTTCACAGACGGGGCCATATTTTCGTGATACTGGTACAGTCAGGAGAGCCTAGCGACGGAGCGGGCCATGGATGCCGCAGTGTTGAAAGCCGTTGGGCAAGTAGCCGGGATAGGCGGCCTTGCTTTGGGGGTCTTCCTTCTCCTTTTTCGTGAAATCATCCGCAAGAAGATTTTCCCGAAATTGCCGCCCGCCGAAGCCTATAGTCTTCTGAGACTGATCATTGTCGCGGTTTGGTCGGTGGCGATCGTCGGGATCGCAGCCTGGGTCTATTCAGGCCAGGGATTGGCGAAAACTGTATCGGCGGACGACGGCAGCATCGCTGTAGGCGGCGACATATCGGATGGATCGACGGTCACAAACAAGGGTAGCGACGACACGAAGAAGTAGAGCATCGCCATGAGGACCATTGTCAAAGCCGCTGCGTTTGCCTTGACGTTCTCGTTGGCAGGCTGGCTCCCGACACCAGCGCGGGCATTGGGAGACACCGAGGCCAAGAACTGTGCGGCTGCCATTGCCGGCTCGGTCACCGCCAGCCAGATTTCTCTTGTCTGTGGCATTTCGCAGGAAACCCTGCAGGCGATCGTCGCCGAATTCGCGAAGGCCAGGGAGGCTTATCAGGATACAAACGATACGCTTCGGGAAGTGGCTGACGAACGCAGGCAAACCGTCGAGACTCTGCGGCAAACGCTTGATCTGACGAATGGGCAGATACGGGCGGCTTTCGAAATCCTGGGCGAGAAAGATATCAGTTCCGAGCAACTTGCAACGAAGCTGGTCGAGATCGCCACAAGATTCAAGGATCTGCAGTCGATAGCCGCAGCGCAACCGGGCGACACCCCGGAAGTAACCTCGCTCAAGGCCCAGGCCGAGACGGCGACCAAAGCCGGCAACCTCGACAAGGCGGACACTCTGCTTGCCGATATCGATGCCAAGCAGGCCGAAGCCCAGGACAAGCTTGCTGTTAACCGCGCCGCCACGCTTGCCAGCCGGGGCGATCTGGCGCTTGGGCGCCTGCGCTACGCCGAGGCGGCGAAGCACTTCGTGGATGCGGCGGCCATGATTCCAGCGGGCGACGCTTACTCAAAACAGCACCGTGACTATCTCAGGCGGGAGGCGTCAGCCTGGTCCGGCCAGGGGGGGCAATCCGGAGATATCGCAGCGCTCGAAACGGCAGTCGCACGACATCGGCACCTTCTCGACCTGACTCCAAGGTCAGAGTCACCGCTCGACTGGGCTGCCGCTCAGAACGATCTCGGGGTGGCGCTTTTCGCTCTCGGCGAGCAAGAGAGCGGCACGGCGCATTTCGGAGGCGCGGTCGTTGCTTTCCGGGCGGCGCTGGAAGAACGGACCCGCGAACGAGCTCGGCTCGACTGGGCACTGACGCAGGGCAATCTCGCCGCCGTATTGTGGGCGATCGGCGAACGTGAGGCCGGTACGGCCCACCTGGAGGAAGCAGTGGCCGCCGACAGGGCGGCATTGGAGGTGCAGACTCGTGATGAGACGCCGATTAATTGGGCGCAGTCCCAGAACAATCTCGCTGTTGCGTTGCGGAGCCTTGGCGTACGCGAAAGCGGTACGGCAAGCCTGGAACAGTCAGTCGCTGCCTCCCAGGCAGCGCTGCAGGAAACGACACGCGAGCGAGCGCCGCTCGACTGGGCGGGGGCCGAGTACAATCTTGGGCTCACCCTCTGGGTGCTAGGTGACCGTGAAAACGATCCGGTTCGTCTGAAGGGCGCGGTAACGGCTCTCAATGCGGTGTTGGAGGAATGGACTCGTGAACGATTGCCGATCCGCTGGGGCGTGGCGCAAAGCGGTCTCGGCAATGCGCTCTGGGGCCTTGGCAAGGCCAGCGGTGACCCGGCAAGTCTTGAGGCTGCAGTCATGGCATACCGTGCGGCGCTGCAGGAATTGACTAGGGAGCGGGCGCCGTTCGACTGGGCGACGACACAGAACAATCTGGGCAGCGTGCTTGTGTCGCTCAGCGATGACGAAAGGGGCACGACGCGGCTCGACGAGGCGATCGCGGCCTTCAACGCATCGCTCGATGGCTGGACCCGTGAGCGCGAACCGCTGCGGTGGGCGATGGCTAGGTATAATACTGCCCTCGCGCTGACGATCCTCAGCGACCGCCAGAACAACATGGCGCGAGTCGAGGAGGCGATCGCGATTTACCATGGGGTTCTGGAGGAGTGGACCCGTGAGCGCGTGCCCCTGGATTGGGCTCGGGCCCAAATGGGTCTCGGCCAGGCGCTGGCCCTTCTTGGCGCGAGGGAGAAAGGGACAGCCCATCTGGAAGAAGCGGCCGCGGCCTACCGTGCCGCGCTTGAGGAGCAGACCAGGGAGCGGGCGCCATTCGACTGGGCAATGACACAAAGGGGGCTCGCCGAGGCGCTCTGGATGATGGCAAAGCGGACGGAGAGGCCGGAAAGTCTCGGGCACGTCCGGGCGGCGATCGCATCGTGGCGGAACACCCAATTGGTCCTTACCCGCGAGCAGCAACCGAAACTATGGGCAAACGTCCAGAACTCGGTTGGCTGGTCCCTGGTTGTGACGGGCGAACGGGAAAACGACGTCGCGCTTTTTGCCGAAGCGATCCCTATCCTGCGTCAAGCGCTCGCGGTTCAGCTCAAGCTGCAGGTCGGCGTGGATGCGGCCTACACCTCGGACAGCCTATGCCGGGCGCTGCTCGACCTGGGCAGTCGAGACCGGAATCGTTCTCTGTTGCTGGAGGCCAAGCAGCTTTGCGAGGACTCCATCAACCCAAGGAAGACCGCCGGGACTGACACGACTGGGACAACTGCCAATCTGGCCATGATAGCCGCCGCGCTCAAACCCCTGCGCTGAGCCACGCGCCATAGGCGCAAATCGGGCACCGCGGCCTCAGCCGCGGCGCTTCCAGCCCTGTTCTGCGGCATCACACATAGCGGTTGACGATATTCTCCAAGAGCTCCTGCCGGCCGGAGCGCGGCTGCGGCTCGATCTTCTTCTTCACCACGCGTTCGGCGATCTCCTCCAGCGTGCGCTTGCCGGAAAGCATCGCCTTGCCTTCGGCCGTGTTCCAGCCGGCATAGCGCTCGGCGAGCGGGCCGGACAACGCCTTGTCCTCGACCATCTTCGCCGCCGCCTTGAGGCCGCGCGCGCAAGAATCCATGCCGCCGATATGGCCGATCAAAAGGTCCTCAGGGTCGAGCGACTGGCGCCTGAGCTTGGCGTCGAAATTGGTGCCGCCGGTCTTGAAGCCGCCGGCCTGCAGCACCTGGTAATAGGCCAAAGC
The DNA here is from genome assembly GCA_019509685.1 of Mesorhizobium sp. The sequence goes on from JAEKLU010000242.1 coordinate 7,903, forward strand.
CATTTCCGGCACATTGTTGGGGAACTGGTCGGTGTCCCAGCCGGACTGATAGTCGTTGCGGTTCATATCGATCGACCCGAAGACGCCCAAGGCATTGGCCAGCGCCAGTTCGTGCTCGAAGGAGTGGCCGGCCAGGATGGCGTGGCCCTGCTCGATGTTGAGTTTTACTTCCTTCTCCAGCCCGAAGCGCTTGAGGAAGCCGTAGACGGTCGCGACATCGTAGTCGTACTGGTGCTTGGTCGGCTCCTGCGGCTTCGGCTCGATCAGGATCGTGCCCTTGAAGCCTATTCTGTGCTTGTAGTCGACGACGAGGTTGAGGAAGCGGCCGGCCTGTTCCTGCTCACGGCCAAGGTCGGTGTTGAGCAGTGTCTCATAGCCCTCGCGCCCGCCCCACAGCACATAATTCTCGCCCTTCAGCCGCTTGGTGACATCGATGCAGCTCTTCACCGTCGCCGCCGCATAAGCGAACACGTCCGGATCGGGATTGGTGGCCGCGCCGGACATGAAGCGGCGATTGGAGAAGAGGTTCGCCGTGCCCCAAAGCAGCTTGACGCCGGTCTCTCTCATCTTGGTGGCAAAGTAGTCGGCGATCTCGTCGAGACGCGCAGCACTTTCGGAGAAATCCCTGCCCTCCGGGCGAACATCGGCATCGTGGAAGCAGAAATAAGGCGCGCCGAGCAGCGAGAACATCTCGAAGGCGACGTCGGCTTTCAGCTTCGCCAGTTCCATCGTGTCGACGCCGCCCGGCTTGGCGAACCAGGGCCGGTCGAAGGTCTGGCCGCCGAACGGGTCGCCGCCCGGCCAGGCGAAGGAATGCCAATAGGCGACGGCGAAGCGCAGATGGTCTTCGAGCCGCTTGCCGGCGACGACCTCGTCGGGGTTGTAGTGGCGGTAGGCCAGCGGATTGGTCGAATCCGGCCCTTCATATTTGATCTTCTTGATGTCGCCGAAAAATCCGCTGCTCATGGTTTCCTTCCTCTCACTCGGCCCGATTACCTCAGGCGTAATTGGTTTGGCTCTTTCGTCGGGCGAAAAGGGTCATGTCGAAACGATCCAACGAAGGATGAAAGAAATGACCGACCTCAACACGATCGCCCGCAACTACATCACCGCCTGGAACGAGAGCGATGCGACGAAGCGCAAGGCGCTGCTCGACGCAGCTTTCACCCGCGATGCCAGCTACCGCGACCCGGTCATGCAGGGCGATGGGCACGAAGGCATCGCGGCACTCATCGACGGTGTGCAGCAGCGCTTTGCCGGCTTCCGTTTCGCGCTGAAGGGCACGCCGGACGGGTTTGGCGACAGCATCCGCTTCTCGTGGGCCCTCGGGCCGGAAGGCACAGGATCCTTCATCGAAGGCACCGACATCGGCGTCATCGAAAACGGCCGCCTGAAGAGCGTTACCGGCTTCTTCGACAAAGTGCCGGCGCAGTGAGGCATTGTTGGTAAAGTAGGTGCGAGGCCCCCCTCTCTGTCCTGCCGGACATCTCCCCCTCAAGGGGGGAGATTGGATGTCGCGTCGGCTTTCGCCAATCTCCAGCGTTGCAGGAATGAGCGGGGCGTCCCAACTGCCAATCTCCCCCCTTGAGGGGGAGATGCCCGGCAGGGCAGAGAGGGGGGCTTCGCGCAAACTCACGCCGTTACGGCCCTGATCGCCGGATAGAGCGAACAATAGCGTTGATAGGCGTCCGCATACGCCCCGCCCAGCCCTGCGTCCGGCTCAACCGTCGCCTCCGTCCTCGGCGCCGTGCACACGCGCAGCGGATCCGCACCCGTCGCCGCAATCAATCCAAGCCGGGCCGCCCCAAACGCCGCGCCAAAATCGCCGTCGGCGGGGATGTCGACCGGCACCTGCAGCGCGGTGGCGATCGCCTTCAGCCAGTAGCGCGAGCGCGAGCCGCCGCCGATCGCGGTGACGCGGGTCAGTGTCGTGCCGGCTTTTTTCAGCGCCTCGAGGCTGTCGCGGAAGGCGAAGGCAACGCCTTCGAGCACGGCCTGTGTCAGCACGGCGCGGCTCGATTCATGCGCGAGACCGGTGAACGAGCCGCGAATGGCGGAATCATTGTGCGGCGTGCGCTCGCCCGACAGATAGGGCAGGAAGCTGACGCCTGTCGGCGCCTTGAGCGTGTCGCCAAGCTCGCTGGTCAGGTCGCCGGCGCTCTTGCCGGTGATCTCCGACAGCCAGTTGAGGGAATCGGTCGCCGACAGGATGACGCCCATCTGGTGCCAGGTCGCTGGCAGCGCGTGGCAGAATGTGTGCACCGCGCTTTCGGGATTGGGCAGGTAGGACGCATTAGCGGCAAACAGCACGCCAGACGTGCCGAGCGAAACGAAAGCGTGGCCGGCGCCGACCGTGCCCATGCCGCAGGCCGAGGCGGCATTGTCACCGGCACCGCCGGCAATCGGGATGCCGGCCGCGATGCCCCATTTCGATGCCAGCTCGCCGCGCAAGCCACCGGCCTTCGCCGTGCCCTCGACCAGCGACGGCATATGTTTTTCGTCGAGCGACGTCGCCGCGAGCAACTCGGCAGACCAGCGACGCTGGCCGACATCGAGCCACGAGGTGCCGGCCGAATCCGACATTTCCGAAATATGCTCGCCGGTCAGCCACAGCCGCAGATAGTCCTTGGGCAAAAGCACCTTGGCCACCTTGGCGAAGATGGCGGGTTCGTTGTTCTTCACCCAGGCAAGCTTCGGCG
>JAEKLU010000243.1 GCA_019509685.1 Mesorhizobium sp.
TGAGCGCGCCACTGGTGCGCGCGGCCGAACGCATCATGGCGCGCGGATCGATGCGCCGCCCCTGAGCGTCAGCCTTGAAGCGGCGCGTGCGCACCGTGTCGAACGGCAGGCGCAACGCCGCGATCGCCTTCTTGGCCTCTGTCATTTCACCGGCGTCCATCTGGGCAAAGTCCTTAGCCCGCAGCACCTCGTTGCCGGAAAAGGTCAGACGCGCATCGATTTCGATCTCGGGCACTTCCCGCACTGGCTGGCTCTTGCTGTGCCCCTCGAACATCGCCTGGCTGACACGGTTTTCCGCCGCGCGCGGCTTTTGCTTCTCGCTCGTGTCGGGCGCGACCGGCGAAAACATCGCCAGCATCTTTTCGATCAGTTCGCGCGATTTCCAAAACAGCCGGAAAGCCTCGTCGAAGACCGGATGATCCTCGTGCCGAGACACCAGCACGGCATGCAGCGTCCAGTAGAAATCGTCGCGCGAGCCGATGCCGGCGGCAAGCACGGCCTCGATGGCATCCTTGACCGAGGCCGGACCGACACGCATGCCGGCTTTGCGCAGCGTGCGGGCGAAATAGACGATGTTGTCGGCGATGCGTCCGTCGGCGAGCGCCTCCCTGGGTTCCGGTCGCGAAGGCATCCGGGCTACTCCGCCGCCGAAAGCTCGGCCTTCACCTCATTGAGGATGCGCCGGCCCTCGCCCGCGCCGATGCGAGCGATATCGTCCTGGTATTTCAAAAGCACGCCGATCGTGTCGGACACGGTTTCCGGGTCGAGCGCCACCTTGTCGAGCTCGGTCAGCGCGCCGGCCCAGTCGATGGTCTCGGCGACGCCTGGCGCCTTGAACAATTCGACCTGGCGCAATTTCTGGATGAAGGACACCACTTCGGCCGACAGCCGGCTGTTGGCCTGCGGCACCTTGCGGCGTACGATCTCCAGCTCACGCTCGGCATTGGGATAGTCGACCCAGTGATAGAGACAGCGCCGCTTCAGCGCGTCGTGGATCTCGCGCGTGCGGTTGGTGGTGATGATGACGATCGGCGGCTCTTCCGCCTTGATCGTGCCGAGCTCGGGAACCGTCACCTGGAAGTCCGACAGGATTTCGAGCAGGAAGGCCTCGAAGGCCTCGTCGGTTCGGTCAAGCTCGTCGATCAGGAAAACCGGCGCGGCGCCCTTTTTGCCGGTCAGCGCGTCGAGCACAGGCCGGCGGATCAGATATTTTTCGGAGAAGACATTGCGCTCCATATCGGAGCGCACGACCTTGCCCGCCGCCTCCTCCATGCGGATCTCGATCATCTGGGCGGCATAGTTCCACTCATAGACCGCCGAGGAGACGTCGAGCCCCTCGTAGCATTGCAGGCGGATCAGCCGGCGCCCAAGGGCCGCGGCCAGCACCTTGGCGATCTCGGTCTTGCCGACGCCGGCCTCGCCTTCGAGGAACAGCGGCCGCTGCATGCGCAGCGACAGAAACAGCACCGTTGCCAGGGAGCGGTCGGCGACATAGTCCGCGCCGGTCAAAAGATCGAGCGTCTCGTCGATCGAGTTCGGCGCGGGGCGCGGCGCGGTCATCTTGTCTCCGTCGATCCCGCCCACCCGCTTCAAAGAAAATGGTAGCCGCGGTTGTGGTAGATCAGCGGCCGCAAATTATCGCCGATGCGCAGGCCTGTCACCTTGCCAAAAAGCACACGGTGGGTGGCAAGATCCTTGCTGTCGATGATTTCGCAGTCGAACACGGCGAGCGCGCCTTTCAAAGTCGGCGCCCCGGTCGAGATCACGTCCCACTCGGCAAGGGCGAAGCGCTCATCCGCCGGCAAGCCGGTGACGCCGGAAAAGCCGACCGAGACGGCCTCCTGGTCCGAAGCCAGCGTGTTCAGCGCGAACTTGCCGTTTTTGATGAAAGCCTCGTTCTTGGCGTTCTCGCGATTGAGGCAGACCAGCACCGTCGGCGGCGTATCGGAGACCGAGCAGGCGGCGATGACCGTCGCGCCCCTTTTGCCGCCGGGGCCGTCCGTCGTCACCACATGGACATGGCCGGCAAAATGCGCCATCGCGTCGCGATAGTGCTGCGGTCCTATGTCGTTGATCTTGAGCACGCGATAATCCACCTACTAGAGTAAGCTCGTTATATATGGCGGCCTATTGCGCGTCACAAGCCGGCCAGCACGGGCGAAGTGCTTGACCGCAATCCGCAAATTCGCGTGTTGCGCCGCGCTAAGCCAGCCTTTAGGTCTTTGCTGGAACAGTGTCGGAACTATACTCCCGGCACGGAGGATTTCATCACCCGAATGCGCCTTCTCACGACGACATCAGCCGCGCTGCTTTTGCTGGCGCTGGCCGCCAATGCCAACGCCGAGATTCTTATCGGCGTCGTCGGCCCTCTGTCTGGTCCGTCAGCCACCCTCGGCAAGCAGGTCCAGAGCGGTGCCGAGCAGGCCGCGGAGACGAACGGCGTCACCGTCAAGACTGTAGACGATACCTGCACCGCCGATGGCGGCGCGGCGGCAGCGAAGGAATTCGCGGCCGAAAAAGTCAACATTGTCGTTGGCTTCCTCTGCACCGACGCGATCGAGGCGGCCTTGCCGATCCTGAAGGACGCCAACATTGCGGTGATCACGGTCGGCGTGCGCACCGAAAGCCTGACCGATCGCCGCGTCAAGACCGGCTGGCCGATCTACCGGCTCGGGCCGCGCGGCGACGATGAACGCAACGCGGTCGCCACCAACCTCATCCAATTGTGGCGCGACGACTTGTTCGCCATCGTCGATGACGGCACCATCTATGGCCGCGAGATCGCCGAGACCTTTCGTGCCGCGGCCGAACAGGCAGCGCTGAAACCGGTCTTTACCGACACGTTCCGTCCACAGCTCGACAACCAGATCGGATTGGTCGGCCGTTTGAAGAAGGCCGGGGCGACAAAAGTGTTTGCCGGCGGCGATGGCGACGACATCGCCATCATGGGTCGCGACGCCGCCCAGCTCGACGCCGGCATCACCCTGGCCGGCGGCGAAAATCTGCGCACACCGCCCGGCGACGTGCCCTACGCGCCCGGCACGCTCCCAAGGTGGTGCAGGCCTTCGCGGCACAAAACATCGTGCCCGAAGGCTATACGCTGCCGGCCTATGCCGCCGTCGAGATCGCAAAGGCGGCGCTCGCCGATGCGCAAAGCACTGGAAAGCCAATTGCCGAGGCGCTGACCGGGCACGATTTCACCACCGCGATCGGCACCATCCGCTTCGACGAAAAAGGCGACCTCAGCCAGAACCCTTTCCGTGTCTTCCGCTTCGACGGCACCAATTTCGTGCCGCTGGAGGCGAAGTGATGTTCCGCGCCGGCCCGCGCAACCTGATCACCGACGTCGCCGGCCTGCGTGTCGGCAATGCCGGCGACGGCAAATTGAAATCCGGCGTCACGGTTGTGCTGTGCGACGAGCCGGCGGTGGCCGGCGTCCAGGTGCTGGGCGGCGCGCCGGGAACGCGCGAGACCGACCTGCTCGAGCCGCAGAACTCGATCGCGACCATCCATGCCGTTGTGCTGTCCGGCGGCTCGGCCTTTGGCCTCGACGCCGCTTCAGGCGTGCAGGCGGCGCTGCGAGAGAAAAACATCGGCGTCGAAGTCGGCGGCTTCCGCGTGCCGATCGTGCCGGCCGCGATCCTGTTCGACCTGCGCAATGGCGGCGACAAGGACTGGGGCCGCTATCCGCCCTATCGCGACCTGGGCTATGCGGCCGTGCAGGCGGCAAATGCGGACTTCCAGATCGGCACGGCCGGCGCCGGTACCGGCGCACTGACGTCCGGGCTCAAGGGCGGGCTGGGCTCCGCCTCGACCGTGCTCGACAGCGGCGTCACCATCGGCGCGCTTGCCGCCGTCAACCCGACTGGCTCGGTAACCGTCGGCCGCAGCCGCCATTTCTGGGCGGCGCCCTTCGAGATCGGCGCCGAGTTCGGCGGACTGGGCTACCCCAACCCGGTGCCGGAAGACGCCAGGCAGATACTGCTGAAATACCGCGACAAGCGTGTCGGCGGGCAATCGGAGGGCGGCAGCACGACAATTGCCGTCATTGCCACCGACGCGGTTCTGACCAAGGCTGCCGCCAAGCGGCTGGCCATCTCGGCGCATGACGGGTTTGTCCGCGCCATCTGGCCGACGCACACGCCGGCCGACGGCGACCTGGTCTTTGCGCTGGCGACGGGCAAGAGCGGCATCGAGCTCAACGCCGACGCGGCAATCCACCTGTTCGCGGCGGCCGGAGCGACCATGGCCCGCGCCATCAGCCGCGGCGTGCACGCCGCGACGCCGAGCGAGGGGGACTTGTTTCCGGTCTGGTCGTCGCGTTAGATCCAATCAGGTCGGATCGGATTTTTCTTCCTCGAAGGCGACCGCCACATCGGAATTGGCCGACAGCCAGACCTTGCCTTCCTCGATCTCGGCAAACAGCGCGAGCGGGATATAGTGGTGATGGCCCTTATGCGCGCCCATGCCGCTGTCGTCCTTGGTCAGCTTGATCCGTTCGCCCTCGACCTTGTCGACGGTGCCGATATGGACGCCGTCGGCGCCGATTACTTCCATATGTTCGCGTATCTTGCTGACGTCGGTGGTCATGTTGATTCTCCACTGGTGGCCGTGCGTCGTTTTGGATGCCTGACGGCCGACAATAACAAATGAACGCCCGATTGGATGCATGGGACCGTTGTTCATCATGCTTTGACGGGCATGACGCCAATGAGACAGCTGTGCACGGCAGCGGCGTTGAGCATTTTGTCCACCTCTGTTAGGACGCGACCAACGCTTTTCCAGGCAGGACTTTTAAAGAATGATCCCTCGCTACTCCCGGCCGGACATGGTCGCCATCTGGTCGCCCGAAACCCGCTTCCGCATCTGGTTCGAGATCGAGGCACATGCCTGCGATGCACTGGCCGAACTGGGCGTCATCCCGAAGGAAGCGGCAAAAACCATCTGGGAAAGGGGCGGTGCGGCCAAATTCGACGTCGACAAGATCGACGAGATCGAGCGCGTCACCAAGCACGACGTCATCGCCTTCCTGACCCATCTTGCCGAATTCGTCGGGCCGGACGCCCGCTTCATCCACCAGGGCATGACCTCGTCCGACGTGCTCGATACCTGTCTTGCCGTGCAGTTGAGCCGCGCCAGCGACATCCTGCTGGCCGATATCGACGCCTTGCTCGCCGCGCTGAAGCGGCGCGCCTTCGAGCACAAGGACACCGTCACCATCGGCCGCAGCCATGGCATCCATGCCGAGCCGACGACCTTCGGCGTCAAGCTGGCGCAGGCCTATGCCGAATTCTCGCGCTGCCGCGAGCGGCTGGTGCATGCGCGGGAGGATATTGCCACCTGCGCCATCTCCGGCGCGGTCGGCACCTTCGCCAACATCGAGCCCTATGTCGAAGAGCATGTGGCGGCAAAACTCGGCCTGAAGCCGGAGCCGGTCTCAACGCAGGTGATCCCGCGCGATCGTCACGCCATGTTCTTCGCCACGCTCGGTGTCATCGCCTCGTCGGTCGAGCGGCTTGCGACGGAGGTCCGGCATCTGCAACGCACCGAGGTGCTGGAAGCGGAAGAGTATTTCTCGCCGGGCCAGAAAGGCTCGTCGGCAATGCCGCACAAGCGCAACCCGGTGCTGACGGAAAACCTAACCGGTCTCGCCCGCATGGTGCGCTCGATGGCGATGCCGGCGATGGAAGACGTCGCGCTCTGGCATGAGCGCGATATCTCGCATTCCTCGGTCGAGCGCATGATCGGACCGGATGCGACGGTGACGCTCGACTTCGCGCTGGCGCGGCTGACCGGCGTCATCGACAAGCTGCTCGTCTATCCCGACAACATGCTGAGGAACATGAACAAGTTCCGCGGCCTGGTGCATTCGCAGCGCGTGCTGCTCGCCCTCACGCAGGCCGGCGTCAGCCGCGAGGACGCCTACCGCCTGGTGCAGCGCAACGCCATGAAAGTCTGGGAGCATGGCGCTGATTTCCTTGAGGAATTGTTAGCTGACAAGGAAGTCACAGCCGCTCTTCCCGAAGCCGAGTTGCGCGAAAAATTCGATCTCGGCTACCACACCAAACACGTCGACACGATCTTCAAGCGGGTGTTCGGGGAAGCATGATCTTTCCTTCTCCCCGTTCACGGGGAGAAAGAAGCTGTCGCCAACGCCCAGTCAAGCTTTCCCAGGAACCGTCCTGATCACCGTGCCCCACGGATCCTCCCGGCTCGTCTCGGCCTTCGCAATATCCGAGCGCATCTCGACCCAGGCGAGGCCCGCGCGGGACGGATCACGGCGGCCGGCGCCGGCGGTCTGCCAAGCATTGGCGCCGATATGGTGGTGGTAGCCGCCAGACGACAGGAACACCGCCTGGCCGCCATATTTCGCCACCGTGTCGAAGCCGAACTGGTCATGCCACCAGGCCTCGGCATCCTGCGGACGGCCGACGCGCAGATGCACGTGACCGATAATGGAGTTTTCCGGCGCACCCTGCCAGCCGGCGTCACCAGCCGGAACGCTGGCCACGACCGCCGGCAGGTTCAGCCGCTCCGTCGCCATGGCGATCTGGTTGCCGTTCCATTTCCAATCCTTCGGCAGGCGGTCGGCGTAGATTTCGATGCCGTTGCCTTCCGGGTCGGTCAGGTAAAGCGCCTCGCTGACCAGATGGTCGGACGCCCCCTCGATGCGGATCTGGCTGGCTGCGGCATGGCTGATCCAGCGGCCGAGATCGGCCCGCGACGGCAACAGGAAAGCGGTGTGGAAAAGGCCGGCGCTGTGCGGATCGTCGGGCTTGGCCGAAGAATCCTGCTCCACCACCAGCAGCGGACGGTTGGCCGCCCCGAGCGTGATCGCGCCATCGGCGCGGCTCAGTTCCTGCAAGCCGACGACGGCGCGGTAATAGGCAGCCAGACTCTCGGCGTCGCGCGCCTTCAATCCGACGCGCGAGACGCTGACCGGGGTGGTCGCGGCAAAAGGCAATTCGCTCATCAAACTCTCCGTTAGGGCGGCATTTCTCCCAAAAAAAGGACCCTCCAGGCCGCCAGTCATTGCTCCCCCTCCAAATCGTCGATTGCGATCGTTCACACAAGACAGCAAGAATCGAACAGGTTGTTCACGATTGCGATCAGGGCCGATGTTCAGCCGGGGTTGCAGGCGGAAAGGCGGCTCGCTACATCGGCGCCATGAAAGTCAAAGACACAGACATACTGATCGTGCCAGGCTACACCAATTCCGGCCCCGAACACTGGCAGACCCGCTGGCAGTCGAAACTATCGACGGCACGTCGGGTCGAACAGGCCGAATGGACGAAGCCGGTGCGCGAGGATTGGACGGCAAGCGTGGCGAACGCTGTCAACGAGGCCGAACGTCCGGTGGTGCTTGTCGCCCATTCGCTCGGCGTCGCGGCGGCCGTGCAGGCCATCCCCCAGTTCAGGAAGCCGGTGGCCGGCGCCTTCTTCGTGGCGCCGCCCGACGTCGCCAACCCCGAGATAAGGCCGAGGCACCTGATGACCTTCGGCCCCTACTCACGCGAGCCGCTGCCTTTTCCCTCGATCGTCATCGCCAGCCGCAACGACCCGTTTTGCGCCTTCAATGTCGCCGAGGACATTGCCGGCGCCTGGGGGTCTCTGTTCATCGACGCCGGCGAAACCGGCCATCTCAACGAGGACGCAGGCTTCGGTCCATGGCCGGAGGGCTCGATGACCTTCGCCAAGTTCCTGACCGAGTTGAAGGCGCCCTGATACGGACCAAGGTGTGTGGAGATTCAGGTCAGGCTGAGTCGAAAATGACGATTTCCGAGAACCGGAGCGGAGCGTACTTTAAGTACGTGAGCACCGGAAGCGCAGGAAACCGCCATTTGCAGGCCGGCCTCACCTGAAGATCAACACACCTTAAGCGCCGATCGAATCGCGCATGCTCTTCAAAAGCGTCTTGGCGCCGAGCGAGATAAGCGCGTGGTCCGAGCCCATGGCGAGCAGCCGATAGCCCATCGCCACCATGCGCCCGGCAATCGCCGGCTCGACGATGTAGGTCGCCGCGTGCTTGCCGGCCTTGCGCGTGCGCTCGGCGATCGAAGCCACCGTCTCCATCATGCTTTCCAGCGTCGAATTTATCGTCATGCCGTTCGACCAGGCGATCGAGAAATCCGACGGCCCGACGAAGATGCCGTCGATGCCGGGGGTTTCGAGAATGCCGTCGAGCGCCTCCAAGGCCGCGCGCGTCTCGACCATCGCAAACGCCATGGTGCGCTGGTTGGTGTCGCGCAGCCATTCGGCATGGTCGCCTTTTCCGTGACGCGGAAAGGCATAGGTCGGCCCCCAGGAACGCTCGCCCATCGGCGGATATTTCATGGCTGCCGCGAACTGCCTGGCATCCGCCACGGAGTTGACCATCGGCGCGATCACCGCCTCGGCGCCGAAATCGAGGGCGCGGCTCGCCATATCGAAACGGCCGACCGGGATGCGCACCAAAGCCGGCTTATTGGCGGCAAGCACCGGCACCAGGCCGCGCAACACGCTGTCCTCGTGATGCCCGCCATGCTGCATGTCGAGTGTAACGGCGTCAAAACCCTGCTTGGCGATGATTTCCACTGTCAGCGCGTCCGGCACGCCGGACCAGGCGGTGAACAGCGTTTCATCGGCGGCCAGGCGGGATTTCAGCGACATTGGAACTTTCCTTGTTAAAAGCGCATCGGCCCGAAAATCGGGTTCGATTTTCGGAAAGCACGATGCGCCAACTCAAAGCGTTGGAGCGCATACTTTGTGCGTCCAAACGGACGCACGTCGCTCCAATGCAGTTTCAGCGCGAAACAGCGGCAAAGGCAAAGAAAAACCGCCCGGCTAAGCCGGGCGGTCGATTGGTCCAGTTATCCGTTCGCCTGTCGCAGGGTCCGCCGCAAAACGTATGACATTTCGCCGACCTGCTTCGGTCGGATCAGGTGTTTTTGATCTGCTCGATCGCCTGCGCCATCAATTCGTCCATGGTGCGGCGGATCTGATGGTCCGACTGGCTGACGCCGGCGGCGTCGAAATCCTTGCGGATCTTGCGGAAGACATCGTGGTCCCCGGCTTCCTCGATATCGGAAATCACCACTTCCTTGGCATAGGCGTCGGCGTCGGCGCCGGATTTGCCGAGTTTTTCGGCGGCCCACAGACCGAGCGCCTTGTTGCGGCGCGCCGAGGCCTTGAAGCGGAGTTCCTCATCGAAGGCGAATTTGCGCTCAAAACCCTCTTCGCGGTCTTTCATGCTGCTCATAACGTCCCTCCGGTCAAAATCCGATTCGCGTGGCGCTGAATATGTGTGGTGGGCAAGCACAAATCAAAAGGCCGCGAGCCGGTCAATATGCTTCGTCATATGCTGCGCTGCGGCATTTCAGTCCGCAAAGCGGTTGATTCGCCGGATTTGCCGATTGAGCAAATAAGGCGATTGCGATAACACCGGCATTGAACACCACCGTCGCCATACTAATTTAGGCAGACGGACAGGAACTGGTCACTTGCCGCCTGCCCGCAGATCCAGAGAAAAAATCAAATGAAAAATCGCCGCCGCATTTATGAAGGCAAGGCCAAGATCCTCTATGAAGGGCCGGAACCGGGCACGCTGATCCAGTTCTTCAAGGATGACGCCACGGCTTTCAACAAGAAGAAGCACGAGGTCATCGACGGCAAGGGCGTGCTCAACAACCGCATTTCCGAATATATCTTCAACCACCTGAACCGCATGGGCATCCCGACTCATTTCATCCGCCGGCTCAACATGCGTGAGCAGCTGATCAAGGAAGTCGAGATCATTCCGCTCGAGGTGGTGGTGCGCAACGTCGCCGCCGGCTCGCTGTCCAAGCGCCTCGGCATCGAGGAAGGCACGGTGCTGCCGCGCTCGATCATCGAGTTCTATTACAAGGCCGATGCGCTCGACGACCCGATGGTGTCGGAAGAGCACGTCACCGCCTTTGGCTGGGCAAGCCCGCAGGAAATCGACGACATCATGGCCTTGGCCATCCGCGTCAACGACTTCCTGTCCGGCCTGTTCCTCGGCGTCGGCATCCAGCTCGTCGACTTCAAGATCGAATGCGGCCGCCTGTTCGAGGGTGACATGATGCGCATCGTCGTTGCCGATGAGATCTCGCCTGATTCCTGCCGGCTGTGGGACGTCGCCACCCAGGACAAGCTCGACAAGGACCGTTTCCGCCGCGACATGGGCGGCCTGGTGGAGGCCTATCAGGAAGTTGCCCGCCGCCTCGGCATCATCAATGAGAACGAGCCGCCGCGCCCGACCGGCCCGGTGCTCGTCGCCTCGTCCGAGCCGCCGAAGGGCTTGAAGCACTAGAGCAATTCCAGGAAAAGTGTGTAACGGTTTTCCGTCCGGAATTGCGCAACAAGACAAATCAGCGGCCTGCCGGCAGCGGCAGGCCCGCCGACCAAACGACCGATCATTTCAGGAGCATCGATGAAAGCCCGCATCACCGTGACCCTCAAAAACGGCGTCCTCGACCCGCAGGGCAAGGCGATCGAACACGCGCTGTCCGGGCTGGGCTTCGACGGCGTCGGCCAGGTACGCCAGGGCAAGGTGTTCGACATCGAGCTCACCGGAACCGACAAGGCCAAGGCCGAGGCCGACCTCAAGGCAATGTGCGACAAGCTTCTGGCAAACACGGTGATTGAGAACTATAGTATGGTCATAACCTGAGGTTGTACCGGAGGCATTGGTGGCCGAGATTGATGGAAGCCTGATATTTGAGATCCTCAGGTCGATTCAATCTCGATTGGACAGGATGGATATGACGCTTGGAGAGGTGAGGTCCGAGCTTGGTTCTATCCGCGGCCACATGATTGCCACTGAGGGCGACATCCGAAACATTTATGGCGTGCTCGCCCGCCAAGACAATCGGCTTGAACATATTGAACGCCGCCTTGAGTTGCGAGAACTCGCCGAGGCTCAAAAACCGTTTGAGCCGAAATAGAATTGGCTCGGCGTGTGACCCAGACTCATGCCGGACGACATCCAGATTTCGAAATTCATGAGCCTTGTGCTGCGGCATGCTCCGGAGCAGGCAGGCCTCACGCTTGACGAGAATGGCTGGGCCGATCTCGGCGTGCTCTGCGCGGTGATCGAACAGAAATTCGGCGCTTCGACCACCGATGTTGCGCGCATCGTTGCGGAAAACCCGAAACAGCGGTTCGCCATCGAAGGCGACCGCATTCGCGCCGTGCAGGGCCACAGCGTCGACATCGATCTCGGCCTGGCGCCAAGCAACCCGCCTGCCCTCCTCTATCACGGCACCAAGGAAGGGTTTCTCCCGGCCATTCTGCGCGAGGGGCTGCGCAGCCAGTCGCGCCAGCATGTGCATCTGTCGAAAGACATTGGGACGGCTCTCATCGTGGCACGGCGCGGCAAGGGAAAAGATGTTATCCTGCGCGTCGACTCGGCGGCCATGGCTGGGGATGGGCTGATATTCTTCCTCTCCGGCAATGGTGTCTGGTTGACCGACCACGTTCCACCCCGGTATCTGCAAGCAACCAGCGAACGGGAACTGCCATGAAATCAGCCGTCGTCCTCCTGCCCGGCCTCAACCGCGACCGCGACATGATCGCGGCGCTGACCAAGATTTCCGGCCAGGCGCCGGCGACCGTGTGGCAGACCGACACCGAAATTCCCGATGTCGACCTGATCGCAATTCCCGGCGGCTTCTCCTTCGGTGACTATCTGCGTTGCGGCGCGATCGCCGCGCGCATGCCGGTGATGCGGGCGGTCGCCGAAAAGGCCGCCAAGGGCGTCACCGTCATCGGTGTCTGCAACGGTTTCCAGATCCTGGTCGAGGCCGGCCTGCTGCCCGGCGCGCTGATGCGCAATTCGTCGCTGAAATTCGTATGCCGGCAGGTCAAGCTCGAGATCGCCAACGCCAACACCATGTTCACCCGCCGCTATCAGCCCGGGCAAATCATCCGCTCGCCGGTGGCGCACCACGACGGCAACTATTTCGCCGATGCCGAGACGCTCGCCCGCCTCGAAGGCGAAGGCCAGGTGGTGTTCCGCTATGCGGAAGGCACCAACCCCAACGGCTCGATCAACGACATCGCCGGCATCGTCAACGACAAGGGCAATGTTCTGGGCCTGATGCCGCATCCGGAGAACCTGATCGAGGCAGCACACGGCGGCAATGACGGCCGGGCGCTGTTCGAAAGCGCGCTCGGCATCGCTGCTTGATCTTTTAAGACTTCCAGAACGCAGGGGCGGACTGACCATGAGACCGACGATTTCTCGCCTTGCTCTCCTGGCCGCCGCCGGGCTTGCCCTGGCTTCCTGCCAGTCCAGCCCGAAGACCGCGCCGGTATCTTCCGGTAAAAGCGCCTCGTTGCTGGCCATGGAGCAGGTCGCCATCTCGGCGCACAAATGCTGGATCGCCAGCAAGGATCCGGCCTTCAAATCCTATCAGATGGCCAATGAGCTGAACTCGTTCAGCGGCACGCCGCGCTTCCTCCTGGTGCCGGCCAAGCAATATGGCGGCAAGCCGCTGCTGGTCGTGCAGGCGCAGGGCAATTCCAGCCGCGTCGACGCCTTCGGACCGCTGATGAACGATCCGCTCGGCGCACGCATCGGTTCCGACATCGCCCGCTGGCAGGCAGGCAATCCGTCCTGCACGGCAGCCGCGTAAGCCGCCATGGCCCGGTTCCTGCAGATCGCGGGACTGGTTATCGGCCTCGCCGGGCTTGTCCTGCAGTTCGCAATCAGCATGCCGGCATCGATGGCGGCCGGCCGCGGCCTGCTCGGCTCGATCGTCTTCTATTTCAGCTTCTTCACCATCCTGACCAACATCGCGGCCGTGCTGGTACACGCTTCGCTGGTGTCACCGGTCGGCTACGCCTGGTTCCCGGCCTTCGCCGGCGCACGGATGCGCGCCGGCGTCGCGGTCTCGATAACTCTGGTCTTCATCGTCTATGCGGCGGTGCTGGCAAGGCTGTGGCAGCCGCAAGGGCTGTTCCTGCTCTGTGACGTCCTGCTGCATTATGTAACGCCGGTGATCTTCGTGCTGTGGTGGCTGTTCGCGGGCGCCGACGGCGCCAGGCGCTGGCGCGACATCTCCTGGTGGATGATCTACCCGCTCGCCTACCTCGCCTATGCGCTGATACGCGCGCCTTTTGCCGGCGAAGTGCCCTACCCGTTCCTCGATGTGGCGAAGAACGGCGCGGCCAGCGTCGCCTGGGCGTCGCTGGCCATCACCGCGCTGTTTGTCGGATTGAGCGTGTTGGCCGTGCTTGTCGACCGCGGCATCGCACGGCTGCGCCGTTGATCACTCCCAGAACGACCTGATGCCTTCGCGGTGTGCGTCGCAGCGCGAGACGCCGATGTCCTTGAGCTGCTCGTCGGTCATTTCCAGCAAGGCAAGGCGGCCGCGGCGGCGTTCGAGCATCCGGTCGAGTTGGCGGGCGATTGAACCGAGCAT
>JAEKLU010000024.1 GCA_019509685.1 Mesorhizobium sp.
GTGGTGGTGGTTGGAGATGTGGCGGCGGATGCTGTGCCTTGGGTGGCCGGCAAAGTCTGAGCTGAACTTGCAGGCGGGGTGATGGCCGAAGGCTCCAACACGTCCTTGGCGTTGGTGCAGGCCGCGAGCGCCAAGGCCGCGAGCAATGACACGGTCGTCACTTGCGATCGTCTCATCTGCCCGAAAACTCCCTGGTGGCGACGCCCCCGCGTGAACCAACCATTATGGATTCACTGCACGATCAAGTCGAGATCATGGCGTGACAAGGGCTTCGGCGCCGATTCGGTGGTCAGGTAGGTGCGGCCGAGCGTCATGGCCGTCTCGGTCTCGGAGTCCATGATGATCATATGCGCGAACAGCGTCATGTTGGGCGCGACCGGTTCGGTATTGCCCTGGTAGAACATGGGCATGTCCATCCAGGACGGCGTGAAGCGGGCGCCAACCGAATAGCCGCAGGCGTTCAGCCGGTGCTTGGTCAGATTATGCGCTTCGAGCGTGCGGGCATGCGCGTCGAAGACATCGCCGAACGTGTTGCCCGGCACCATCGCTTTTTCGACCGCCAGCAGGGCGGCTTTGGAGGCGTCGAACAGTTCCTGGTGGCGCTTCGACACTTTGCCGGTGAGCACGGTGCGCATCATCGGCGCGTGGTAGTGATGGAAGACGCCCGCCCATTCGAGCGTCAGCTGGTCGTTCTTGGTGAGTTTGCGGCGGCCGGCCTTGTAGCGGCAGAGCAAAGCATCGGCGCCCGAACCGATGATGTATTCGTTGGCGGGATAATCGCCGCCGCCGGCAAAGACCGCGCCCTGCATGGCAGCCAGGATAAGGCCTTCGTCACCGCCCTGTTTGATCAGTGGCAAGGCGGCATCCAGCGCGTCATCGGAAAGATTTGCGGCCTTCTCCGCCTTGGCGATCTCGGCCGGGCTCTTGAACAGCCGCAACCGGCCGACGATGCCGGAAGCGTCGGCGATCTGGCCGAAGGTCTGCAATTGCTCGTCGAGGCGGCGGCCGTTGTAGGCCGTCAAGCCGTGGGTGTCATACTCGACACCGATGCGGGCGCCGAGCAGATTGAGATCGTTGAGCAGGTTGCGCAGGTCGATCGCCGGATTGGCACCCTGGCGGTCGGTCCACAAGATGATGTTGTCGATGGTCGAGGTGTGGCGCGCCTGTCTCAGATCGGCCGAGCGGGTGAGCAGCACCATGGAGCCATCGGCCTTCACCACCAGGCATTGGAAAAAGCAGAAGCCAAAGGTGTCGTAGCCGGTCAGCCAGTACATGCTCTCCTGTGCGAAGAGCAGCACGGCGTCGAGCTTCTTCTCGGCCATCTCGATCAGCAGCCGGTCGCGCCGCGCGTCATATTCCGATCGTTCGAAATGCAGCGCCATTATTCTTTCTCCAGAACGATTGCCGAAACCTGGCGTCCATAATCCGCTTCCTTGCGGTGGGTGGTGCGCCGGTAGGAATAAAAAAGATCTTCTTCCGCGTAAGTGCAGCGGCCGAGGCCTTCGGCGGTCACGCCGGCCTTGCGCAGCCGGTCGACCGTATATTGGTTGAGATCGAACATCGAGTGCGCGGGATTAACCGATGGCTCGAAATAGCGTTCGTTGCCAGCGTCGGCCTCGACGAAGCGAGCAACGAATTCCGGCCCGACCTCGTAATTGCCGGGGCCGATGGACGGGCCGAGCACGGCGACAATACGCTCGCGCCGGGCGCCGAGACCTTCCATGGCGGCAATGGTGTTTTCAAGCACGCCGGTGAAGGCGCCTTTCCAGCCGGCATGGGCGGCGCCGATGACGCGCGCCTCAGCGTCGGCAAACAGCACCGGGCCGCAATCGGCCGTCGAGGCGCCGATGGCGATGCCTGGACGGTCGGTGACGATGGCGTCGGCCTTGGGGCGAGGGGCCGCGAACGGTTCCCTGGCGATGACGACGTCCGGCGAGTGGACCTGGTGCGCGGTCAAGAGGTGGTCCGCCGCCACGCCCATCCAGTCGGCGACGCGGCGCCGGTTCTCGGCTACCAGCGTCTGGTCGTCGCTCGAGCCGGTGCCGATGTTGAGGCCGTGATAGATGCCGCCGGAGACGCCGCCGACGCGGGTGAAATAACCATGGCGGACCCCTTTTATCCTTTCCAGGAGGGGCGAGCGCACTGGATCGGGTCTGGTCTGATTCAGCATGGCTGGGTTTGTCGTCCGCGCGAGGCGGTCTCGTCAAGGCGAAGTTCGGGCGAGGGACGGGGCCAGGCCAAGTTCCGTCAGGCCCATCTCACGGCCGGCCGATCTTCAGCACCTTGAACAGCTTGCCCATGGCATCGGGGCCGGCCAGGCGTTCGACCGCATCCGAGATGGCCTGCCGGGCCCGGTCATCGGCATTGGCGCCCAGCGCGCCGGCACGCTTGAGCAGGCCCATGCCAAGCAGGAACTCGCCCTGCGTCGTCATCTGGGCATCAAGCCCATGGGAGCGGACTGCGGTGGCGAGGGCTGCGAAATCGACATGCGACGTGAGATCGGCCTCGCCGGGATTGGCCAGCACATCTTCCGGCTGATGCAGGCGCAAGGCCTGCAAGGTGTCGCCGATGCCCGGCTGTAGATGGCCGTAGTCGATGAACAGGCCCGCGCCGCCTTGGGCGGCAATGCGCTCGGCAATCGCCGCTATCAGTGCCGAACGGGCCGGGGCCAGTTCGGCGATGGCACCTTCGGGCGCGTCCGAGGCATCGTCTGGCAGCAGCGTCGGGTCGACGGACCCCGCGCCGGCGAAGAAGCGCAGGTCATCATTGTCGTCGAGGCCGATCATGCGCTCGCGCCAGGTTTCGCCGGCATGCACGAACTGCCGGATGGGCACGGCGTCGAACAGTTCGTTGCCGGTGATGAACAGCGGCTGGCGCGGCAGCGTGTCGATGGTTTCGTGCCAATCCAGCTTTGCGCTTTGGCCTGCAAGCGTCTGCCGCTAGATTTCGGCAAGGCGCGGGCTGGTCTCGACCATAGCGAAGGACGTTCCGGCGATGAGCTCGGGATCGATCCGCGACCAGGTGCGCAGC
>JAEKLU010000244.1 GCA_019509685.1 Mesorhizobium sp.
GAGCCGGCGATCGACACCGGCCTGATGCCGAGTTCGTCCAGCGCCTCGATGATGTGGATATGCGCCAGGCCCCGCGCGCCGCCGCCGCCGAAGGCTACCCCGAAGGTCGGGCTCATCCCTTGCCGGCTCCCGCCACCTGGAACAGCGGCGGGCCGATGATCATCACCGCCGGATCGGCCGACAGAAGCTTCTTAGCGGCCGCCTTGACGTCGGCGAGCGTCACCGCGTCGATCAGGGCCGTCCGCCGCTTGATATAGTCGATGCCGAGCTTCTGGATCTGCAGCTCGACCAGCGTCGCGGCAATCGAGCTCGAAGAATCCAGATTGCTGATGGCATAGGCGCCGATCATATTCTTCTTGGTCGCCGCAAGCTCCGCTTCGGTCGGCCCGTTCTGGGCCATGTCCCTCACCACCTGGCGCACGATCGACAATGTCTCGGCGGCGCGGTCGGAACGCGTCGCCGTCGTCACCAGCAACGCATGCGAATGCTCATTGTCGACCAGATCGGAGCTGACGCCATAGGCAAGCCCGCGTTTCTCGCGCACTTCCTGGAACAGCCGCGAGGTGAAGGTCGAGCCGCCGAGAATCTCGTTCATCAACACGCAGGCAAAGAAATCCGGATCGGTCCGCTTGGTGCCCGGCCAGGCAAGCTGCAGCGAGGTCTGCGGCAGGTCGTAGTTCACTTCCAGCTGCTGCCCCAGCTTGGGCGTGATGTCGGCAACTGTGGCCAGTGTCTGCTTTTCCGGCAGATCACCGAACACGGCGTCCAGTTCGCTGGCGAGCGTAGCGGCGTCGATGTCGCCGACCACCGCCACATGCAGGCCGCCGCGGGCGAAACTGGCTTTGTGGAAGGCCTTGATGTCATCGGCGGTGATGGCGGTCAGGCTCTCCTTCGAGCCCTGGTCGGAGCGCGAGTAAGGATGCTCGCCATAGATGGCGCGCAACCAGCGCTGCTGCGCCACGGTGTTGGGGTCACGCTCATTGGCGAGAACGCCGGAGAGCACCTGCGAGCGGATGCGGTCGATCGGCGCCTGGTCGAAGCGCGGGCTGTTGACCGCCAGCTTGAGCAGGCCGAAAGCCTCGTTCTTTTCCTCCGACAGCATGCGCATCGAACCATAGGTGCCGTCGCGCGAAGCCTGGAAGCTCATCTCGGCGCCGGCGTCATCGAGCTTCTGCTGGAACGCGTCGCTGTCGAGGTCGGCGGCACCTTCGTCGAACAGCCCGGTCATCAGATTGACCAGGCCTTCCTTGCCGGCCGGATCCTGCGCGGTGCCGCCGTCGAAAACGAAGCGGATGGCAATCAGCGGGACCGAATGGTCCTCCACCAGCCAGGCGGTGATGCCCTTCTGCGACTTCACCTCCTGGATATTCATCTCGGCGCGGGCGGCGAGCGCCGGCAAAAGCAGGAAGAACAGGGTGAAGCCGAGCGTGACGAAGGCGCGGTAGAGTTTGCTCTCTTCCCTTGCAGGAGAAGGAAGAGCAGCTACCCGGTCAAGAACCATGCTCATCATCAATTCTCCGCCTGCTGCTGCGGTAAAAGATAGCCGGTGGTGGAGCGGTCGAGCACCAGATAGCGGGCGGCCGCCTTGACCTCGGCGGCGGTGACCTTACGGATGCGGTCCGGCCATTCCAGCACGTCCTTGACGTTGCCGCCGGTGGCCAGCGTCGAGCCATACATGTTGGCCATGTCGTCCTGCTTGTCGCGGGCAAAGATCATCGAGCGCACATAACGGGTTTTTGCGCGCTCCAGCTCATCGTCGGTGACCCCGTCCTTGACGATCCGGGTGACCTCTGCATCGACCGCCGCCTCGACATCGGAAAGCTTGGCGTCGCCGCGCGGCGAGCCGTAGACGGCGAAGTTGGTGGCGTCGAGCATGGTGCCTTGAAAATATGCCCCGGCGTCCGAAGCGATCCCCTGCTTGACCACCAGTTCCTGGTAGAGCCGGCTGCGGTTGCCGCCGCCGAGAATCTCGGCCAGCAGATCCAGCGCCTCGCCTTCCCCGGGCTTGCCCGTGTGATAGGACGGCACCACCCATTGCGTCGAGAAGCTTGGCACCGAGACGCGCGCGTCGGTCAGCGTCACCGTGCGTTTGGTGTTCTGTTCCGGCTCCACGGGACGGATGCGCGGCGGCAGGTCCGGTCCGCGCGCGACCTTGCCATAGGTGCGCTCGGCCATCGCCTTGACGGCATCGGGGTCGGCGTCGCCCGCCACCACCAGCACCGCATTGTTGGGCCTATAATATCTGTCATAAAAGGCTGTCGCGTCGGGGCGGTTCAGTTGCTCCATCTCGTGCATCCAGCCGATCACCGGAATGCGGTAAGGCTGGTTCTGCCACAGCGTCGCGTCGACCTCCTCATCAAGCACTGCCTGCGGATTGCTGTCGATGCGCGAGCGACGCTCCTCCAGGATCACGTCGCGCTCGGTCTTGATGACATCGTCGGTCAGGATGAGGTTGCGCATGCGATCGGCCTCGAAACCCATCATCTGCTCGAGCGCCGACGGCGGCACCGTCTCGTGGAAGGCGGTGTAGTCATAAGAGGTGAAGGCGTTGTTGGAGCCGCCGATGTCGGCGACGTCGCGGTCGAACTCGCCCGCGGCGTGGTTGGTCGTGGCCTTGAACATCAGATGCTCGAAGAAATGCGCGATGCCGGATTTGCCGGGCGGCTCGTCGGCGCTGCCGATCTTGTACCAGACCATGTGGGTGACGATCGGGGCGCGGTGGTCCGGAATGACGACCACTTCCATGCCGTTGTTAAGCAGGAAATCCTTGACCTCTTCGTCAGCCGCACGGGCAGGAGTCGCCGCCGCGATCGCCAGCGCGCTGGCGAGAAGCGCCGCGCTGAGCCCAATGCCCGTTGATGTCATCAAATTCTCCGGTCTCGTTGCGCGACGATAGGCAAGGTTGGCAGGCGAGGCAAAGTTAATTGTGCGTCATTTTCGAGGCGGGGCCCTTCTTCTCCCCTTGCGCGAGAAGGTGGAACCAACTCACCTGACCTCGACAAAGCGGATGACCGTCTCGCCGTAATTGCGTTCGTCCACCACGGAAAAATCGGCACCAACTTCAAACAGTGCCGAGGCAGCTTCCTCGACGACGCAGAGCGCGCCGGGCAAAAGCCAGCCGCCGGCTTTCGCCGAGCGCAGCGCAAGCTCGCCAAGGCCTTTGCCGTAAGGCGGATCGGCAAAGACCAAGCCAAAGGGCGAAAGCGTGCCCGCTTCACCCAAGCCAGTGGCGTCGCGGCGGAAGATCTTGGTTCGGCCGGTCAGGCCGAAGGCCTCGACATTGTCGCGGATCAGGCCGCGCCCTTCCGCCGATTCCTCGATGAAGACGCAGTAGGAGGCGCCGCGCGACAGTGCTTCCAGCCCCAGCGCGCCGGTACCGGCGAAAAGATCGAGCACGCGCCCGCCTTCAAGCTTTTCAGCGTAGCGATGTGCCAGAACGTTGAACACCGCCTCGCGGGTGCGGTCGGTGGTCGGGCGGATGGCATTCGAACGCGGCGTCGCCAGCGGACGCCCGCGCAACTCACCACCGACGATTCTCATCTTGCCCTGGGGCCCTTGGGGCCACGCGGCTTGTCGTTGCCGCCTTCCGGGCGCTCGCCACGCGGCTTGCCGAACGGCTTGGCGCCACCCGGTTTGCCGCCGGGCTTGCCATAGGACGGCTTGAACGAAGCCTTGCGCGCTTTCGCCTCGGCCGCCTTGGCGGCATCGGCCTCCGCCCTGCCCTTGCCGATCGGACGCGCACCAGGCGCCATCCAGACATTGGCCTTACGCTGTCCAGGCGGCTCGATCGGGCGCTGCTCGCGCTCGGATTTCTTGGCCCCGAAACGCGGCTTGTCGCCGAAGCCGCCACGCGGCTTGTCGCCAAAGCCACCGCGAGGCCTGTCGCCAAACCCGCTGCGTTCGGGTTTTTCACCGCGCTCGCCAAATGTCCGTTCGGGCTTCGTCGAGAGCTTGCTCAGCGCCTCGTCGCGGCTGCCTTCGCGGCGCTTGCGCGCCTTGATCAGCCCGCCCTCGCCGATCAGCCGGTGGTCGCCGTCGCGCGTGAATTTCGGCCTGTCGGCCTCTTCGTGGCGCGGCGGCGCGCTGCCGCGCACCGGCTTGTTGGAGAACGGTTTTTGGATCTCGGCATCGAAATTTGCGCCGGACTCCTCGATGAGGCGCTCGCCGAGCTGCTCGCGCAGCACGCGGCCCTTGATCTCCAGCACGTGCCCATCGGGCAGGTCGTCCAGTTGGAACGGTCCGTAGGAGATGCGGATCAGCCGCGTCACGTCGAGGCCGAGCGAGCCGAGGATGTTCTTCACCTCGCGGTTCTTGCCTTCACGCAGTCCGATCGTCAGCCAGGCATTGCTGCCCTGCTCGCGGTCGAGCGAAGCTTCGATCGAACCGTAGAAGACGCCGTCGACGGCGATGCCCTCGCGCAGGCCGGCCAAGGTGCTTTCCTCGACCTTGCCATGGACGCGGACGCGGTAGCGCCTGAGCCAACCGGTGGCCGGCAGTTCGAGCACCCGCGACAGGCCGCCATCATTGGTGAGCAGCAGCAGGCCCTCGGTGTTGATGTCGAGCCGCCCGATGGTCATCAGCCTTGGCAGGTCGGCCGGCAGCACGTCGAACACCGTCTTGCGGCCTTCGGGGTCGCGATTGGTGGTGACGACACCAGCCGGCTTGTGGAACAGGAACAGCCGCGTGCGCTCGATCGGCGGGATTTCGGTGCCGTCGAGATGGATGATATCGGCGGTGCTGACATTGAAGGCCGGCGTATCCAGCACCTTGCCGTTGACCTTGACGCGGCCGGCGGCGATCAGATCCTCGGCGTCGCGACGCGAGGCGATGCCGGCGCGCGCCAGCCGCTTGGCGATGCGCTCGCCGGCTTCCGGTTCCGCGTCAGTGGGACGCGGGCGCGGCTTGAAACCGCCCGGCTTGCCCTGTGGCTTATCGCTGCTGAAGTCGCGCTTCGGACGATCGCTGAAGTCGCGCTTTGGCCGTTCGGCGAATGCAGGTCGATCATCACGTTTCGGCCTGTCGGCGAAATCGCGCTTCGGTCTATCTGAGAAATCGCGCTTGGGGCCGTCGAAGCGCCTCTCGCCGCGCGCGCCGTCGGCTGCCGCCGGACGGTCACCGCGTGGTGCGAAGGGCTTGCCTTCACGCTTCTCGAAGGGTTTGCCGTCGCGCGGCGGCGCTTTGCGGAAAGGTTTTTCGCCGCCATCAGCACCCACTTCGCGCGGCTTGTAGCTGCGCTGGGGCCGTTCACCATCGGCAGCCGGGCGATCGCCGCGCGGCGTGTAAGGCTTGCGCACGCCTTCGCGCTTCTCGAACGGCTTGCCCTCGCGTGGCGGCCCTTTGCGGAAAGGCTTCGCGCCGCCATCAGCTCCCGCTTCACGCGGCTTGTAGCTGCGCTTGAACTCGCTGCGCTCGCCAGCCGCGGCCACCGGCCGGTCGCCACGCGGCGCGTAGGGTTTGCGCGGGCCGTCGCGCTTCTCGAACGGCTTGCCGTCGCGCGGCGGCCCCTTGCGGAACGGCTTTTCGCCGCGCGCCGCCGGTTTCGATCCGTTTTTGCGCGGTCCGCGCGGAGATTTCTTGTCGTCCATTTGGTCAGGCTCTTCTTAAGCTGCTACAGCGCCACGCGCCCTTTCGGACATCAACGAAGGCAGTGTCATTTGATTTTGCGCATCTTGTCTGCGCGGCAAAAACCGATTCCGGTTTTCAGGGTCTCGCGCTAGATAACAGGATCACTGCCGGGTGGCGAGGAGTAATCGAAATGGAAACCGCGTGAAACGGCCGGATTTCATGGCGTTGGCGCTTGAAGAGGCCGAAGCGGCCGCGAGGCGTGGCGAAGTGCCGGTCGGCGCCGTCATCGCCAATGGCAACACGCTCGTGGCCAAAGCCGGCAACCGCACGCGTGAGCTTGCCGACCCCACCGCGCATGCCGAGATGCTGGCGATCCGCGAAGCCTGCCAGAAACTTGCCAGCGAACGCCTGACCGGCCATGACCTCTATGTGACGCTGGAGCCCTGCGCCATGTGCGCCGGCGCAATCTCGTTCGCTCGGTTGCGGCGACTTTATTTTGGCGCGGCCGACGAGAAAGGCGGCGCAGTGGTGAACGGTGTGCGTTTCTTCGCCTCGCCTACCTGCCATCACACGCCCGATATCTATCCAGGCATCGGCGAAAGCGAAGCCGCCCTCATCCTCAAGGATTTTTTTCGCGAAAGACGCGAAAGCTAAGCAATTGCAATGAACCGTGAAACGTCGGGCGCGGCGATTTGGCCGAACTGCGACGGCGGCAATCGAACGGAGATCAATATGCGAAAAGTCGTCTTGATCATGACCATGTCGATCGATGGATATGTGGTGGCGCCGGAAGCAATGTCGACGGGCGGCTTTCCCGAACCGGCAGAGCTCAAGCGCTGGAAGCTCGATCGCATTCGTCGCGCTGGCTCACACATCATGGGCCGCGTGAGCTACGAGGAAATGGGGCCGTACTGGCAAAAATCCGACGATGCCTATGCCGCGCCGATGAACGACATTCCCAAGGTCGTGTTTTCGAAAACGCTGAAGCAGGCGACCTGGCCAGATTCCTCGATTGCGAAAGGCGATCTAAACGAGGAAATCTCCGAATTGAAGAACCAACCCGGCGGCGAGATCATTGCCTGGGGCGGCGCGGGCTTCGCCCAAGCGTTGTCGAAGGCAGGGCTGATTGATGAATACGTCATCGTCACGCGGCCGATCGCCTATGGCGGTGGCAAACCCCTGTTCAGCGGTTTGGCGGACGCGCTCAAGCTAAACGTTCTCGTGACAGCCGCTTACGACAATGGCACCATGCTTCGCATCTACGCCCCGCAATGAGCCATCATGAATTCTGGCGGTGAAGGGCTCATGCTCCGGCGCATCAGCCACTGAGAGTTTCCAGTCGGACTCTAACTATTTGTTTTTACGCAATTCCGGACGGAAAACCGCTACGCACTTTTCCTGGAACTGCTCTAAAGGCCCAGCCAGTCGAACCAGCCGCCCTTCTTGCCTTCCGCCTGCGCCTTGATGCGGCGCTGCTTCTTGTATTCGTCCTCGCCAAGCTCGTTCTGCGGCGCGTCGGCGGAAGCCTGGCGATAGGCAAGCGGCGGCTCGCTCAGATATTTGCGCTGGGTCGGATCGCCCTGCTTCTGTTCAGCCAGGCGGCGCTGGATTTCGGCGGCACGGCTAGGGCTGGAATCTGCAGGTGTCCAGGCCGGCGGGTGGCTGGAGCCCGATTCGGCCATGGCCTTCTTGACCGCCTCCGGATCGGTTTGCACGTCCTCGACCGCTTCCGGTTGATAGTTCGGATCGTTCTGGTGCGCGGTGGCGTCGGCGCGGATGCGGGCGCGGCGTGCCTCAGGCGATTCGGGCCAGTCGGCGCTCGCCGTCTCGATGCTCGGCTGCGGCGTCGGCAGGCTTCCCTTTTGGCCCGGGGCAGGCTTCACGAGCTCCGGACGCGGCTTGTAGTCGATCGGATCGCGGCGCTTCGGCGTGATCGCCGCGGCGCCGGAAACATCGTCGAACAGCTGCGCGGCGGCGGTTTTGTCGGTTCCGTAGGTCGGCGAGCTCATGCAGCCCGACAATGCGATGGCCGATACCACAAGCGGCGCCACCAGCGCGGCGCGCGCAAACGTTCTGTCGGTCATGCCAAAAAGTCCCACTCTAAAAGCCTTTCGGTCGCCACCGGCCTAGGGCACGGTCCCCATCTTCCCCGCACTTGCGACGGAAATCCGGCGATAATTTGTCTGCCGGAGTTTGGCGTGTTTACCTCAACCACTTATTAAGGGCAACGCGCGGGCGGATTTGCACCGCCCGGCGTGGCATTTGTGCATCGGCTTATAAACCCGTGCTTACAACCGCCCCAATGCCTTCAACTCATGCAAGACGGCGGCGTCACGGGCGGAAACGTCCGGAAATTCCGGATCCTGCCCGACATCGGCGGTGTAGCGCCAGGAACGCGCGCATTTGATGAGCCCGCGATCCTCGGCCTTTTCGACCACCACACCGACACCCTTGGTATCGTCCAGCGTGAACACGCCTTCAGGCGGCTTGCCATGCTTGACGACCAGGTCGCTGGTGATGGCGATCTCGGCCATGTCGACGTCGGCGATCGCTGCTTCCAGCGCCCCATCGTCGATGGTCACAACCGGAACGGCTTCCAGCGACGAACCGATCAGCTTTTCGGCGCGCGCAATCTCCAGCGCGCCGGTAACAACGCGGCGAACCTGGCGGACCTTGCGCCATTTCTCGGCCAGCGCCTCGTCGCGCCAGTTTTGCGGGATCGTCGGGAACTGGTCGAGATGCACCGACACGGCATCGGGATGACGGTCGAGCCAGGCCTCCTCCGTGGTGAAAGGCAGCATCGGCGCCAGCCACTTCACCAGGCATTCGAACAGATGCCGCACCACTTGCACGGCCGCCTTGCGGCGCAGGCTCGACGGCCCGTCGCAGTAAAGCGCGTCCTTGCGGATGTCGAAGTAGAAGGCCGACAGCTCGACCACCATGAAGTCGATCAGCGTGCGGGTGATGCGCTTGAACTCGAAGGCGTCGTAGCCCTGGCGCACCACCTCGTCGAGCTCCGACAGCCGGTGCAGCATCAGCCGCTCCAGCTCCGGCATCTTCTCCAGCGGCACCTCCTCGCCATCGTCATGGGCAAGCGTGCCCAGCATCCAGCGGATGGTGTTTCTGAGCTTGCGATAGGCGTCGATATTGGTCTGCAGCACGTTCTTGCCGAGCCGCTGGTCTTCCCAATAGTCGGTCGTCACCACCCAGAGCCGCAGGATATCGGCGCCCGACTGCTTGATGACGTCCTGCGGAACCACCGTGTTGCCGAGCGACTTCGACATCTTGCGGCCCTCCTCATCCATGGTGAAGCCATGGGTGATGACCGTTTCGTAAGGCGCCCTGCCCCTGGTGCCGCAGCTTTCGAGCAGCGAGGAGTGGAACCAGCCACGATGCTGGTCGGAGCCTTCAAGATAGACATCGGCCGGCCATTTGAGGTCGGGGCGGTCCTCCAGCGTGAAGACATGCGTCGAGCCGGAATCGAACCAGACGTCGAGGATGTCCCTCACCTGGTGCCATTTCGAAGCGTCGTGGTTGCCGAGGAAGCGTTCCTTGGCGCCATCGGCGAACCAGGCGTCGGCGCCCTCATCCTCGAAGGCGTCCATGATGCGCTGGTTGACGGCATCGTCCTTCAGCACGTTGCCGTCGACATCGGCGAAGACGGCGATCGGCACGCCCCAGGCGCGCTGGCGCGACAGCACCCAGTCCGGGCGTTCCTCGATCATGGCGCGGATGCGGTTCTGGCCGGCCGCCGGCACAAAGCGCGTGTCGTCGATGGCCTTCAGCGCGCGGCTGCGCAGCGTCGAGCCGTCGCCGAGGTCCTTGTCCATATAGACGAACCATTGCGGCGTGTTGCGGAAGATGATCGGCTTCTTCGAGCGCCATGAATGCGGGTAAGAGTGCTTCAGCCGGCCGCGCGCGAACAATGCGTTGCGCTTGATCAGCTCGTCGATGACGGCCTGGTTGGCGTTGCCCTTCTTGCCGTTGTCGTCGATGACGCGCGCCGGCCCACCCTCGCGATCCGGGCCGAAGCCAGGCGCGTCCTTGGTGAAGAAGCCGCCATCGTCGACCGTGAACGGGATCGTGGTGTCGACGCCACGTGCTCTCAGATCAGCGGCCGCATCCATCCAGGCGTCGAAGTCCTCGCGGCCGTGGCCGGGCGCGGTGTGGACGAAGCCAGTGCCGGCATCGTCGGTGACATGATCGCCGGCGACCATCGGCACCGGGAACTCATAACCGCCGCCGAGGCCCTTGAAAGGATGCGAAAGCGTAAGACTTGCAAGCTGTTCCACCGAGACGTTGTGGAGTCTGTTCAAGGTGACTTTGGCCTTGACGGCGCATTCCTCGGCCAGTGCGTCGGCGAAGATCAGCTTCTCGCCGGGCTGCGGGCCAAAGGCATTCTCGGCCGCCGCGACCACGTAGAGGCCATAGGCGACGCGCGGCGAATAGCTGACGGCGCGGTTGCCGGGGATGGTCCAAGGCGTGGTGGTCCAGATCACAACATGCGCTTCGAGAAGATCGAGCGCGGTCCCGTCCAGGCCTGGCGCGGCGTCGGTGCCGGCCACAGGTTGGGCCAGGCTCGCAACCGGGAATTTTACCCAGATCGTGTCTGACTCATAATCCTGGTACTCGACCTCGGCCTCGGCGAGCGCGGTGCGCTCGACGACGCTCCACATCACCGGCTTCGAGCCGCGATAGAGCTGGCCCGACATGGCGAATTTCAACAGTTCGCCGGCGATGCGCGACTCGGCATGAAAAGCCATGGTCGTATAGGGGTTCTTGAAATCGCCGATGACGCCGAGGCGCTGGAACTCGCCGCCCTGCTCCTTGATCCAGTGCGCGGCGAAGTCGCGGCATTCCTTGCGGAACTCGTTGACCGGCACCTCGTCCTTGTTCTTGCCCTTGGCGCGATACTGCTCCTCGATCTTCCATTCGATCGGCAGGCCGTG
>JAEKLU010000245.1 GCA_019509685.1 Mesorhizobium sp.
GGCATGCAGGATGAAGATGCGGTCCATGGCGCGCGCCAGCACCGGATTGATCTTGTACTCCTCGCACGGCACGGCAAAGCACATATGCAGGAAGTTGGCCGCGAAGCCGAGATCGTTCTTCGGGTAAATGAAGGGCTGGCCGATATGGTATTTATACGCCATCGCGGCGATCGTCGGCATCTTGGCGATCAGGCGCATCGAGGCGATCATGCGCTGGTACGGGTCCGAGATGTCGGTCGAATCGTGATAGAAGGCCGACAGCGCGCCAACGACGCCGCACATCACGGCCATCGGATGCGCGTCGCGGCGGAAGCCGGTGAAGAAGCGCGACATCTGCTCATGCACCATGGTGTGGCGCGTCACGCGGTAGTCGAAGTCGTCCTTCTGCGCCTTGGTCGGCAGCTCGCCGTAAAGCAGCAGGTAGCAGACTTCGAGGAAGTCGCCATGCTCGGCAAGCTGGTCGATCGGGAAGCCGCGATGCAGGAGAATGCCGGCGTCGCCATCGATGAAGGTGATCGCCGACTCGCAGCTTGCCGTCGACGTGAAACCCGGATCGTAGGTGAAGGCGCCGGTGGTGCTGTAGAGCGCGCCGATGTCGATGACATCAGGTCCGACCGTCCCGCTTCGCACCTTCAACTCGTGCGTCTTGCCGTTCAAATCGAGCGTGGCAGTCGACGGGTGCGCTTTGCTGCCCGTGTCCAGCTTTTTCGCAGCTTCGCTCATTCTCAAACTCCTTTTGTATCCTCATGCCGGCAAGGCAAATCCTGCCAACGACACGTGAAGTCACCGGAATGCGCGAACTCGCCACCGCATTTTAGGAGGTGCGTGCCAGATTGGGCCAAGGCCTAATGTTGCACTGCGAAACACACCTTTCAATGCCAATCTTCTTGGGCCAGTTCACACCTAATCGATTTGATCGCCAATCCGCGCCAGGCTTTCCTCGCGACCCAGCACGGCAAGCACGTCGAAGACGCCGGGCGATGTGCTGCGGCCGGTCAGCGCCGCCCGAAGTGGCTGCGCCACGGCGCCGAGCTTGTGGCCGCCGGCCTGCGCGAAGTCGCGGATCGCAGCCTCTGCCGAAGCCGCGATCCAGTCGCCGGAAACCGTCGCCAGCGCCGCATGGGCCCCGCGCAGGATCGCGCGCGCATCGGCATTGAGCAAGCCTGCCGCCTTCTCATCCAGCGGCAAGGGCCGCTCAACGAAAAGGAATGACGCGCCGTCGAGTAACTCGACCAGGGTTTTTGCCCGTTCCTTGAGGCCGGGCATGGCTGCAAGTAGCTGCGCCTTGCGCTTGTCGTCGAGCTTAGCCGCCAGCGCCGGGCCACCTTCGAGATAAGGCAAGGTGGCGACGAAAATGTCGAACAGCGCGTGATCGTCCATCTTGCGCATGTGGACGCCATTCAGCGCATCGAGCTTGGCGAAGTCGAAGCGCGCAGCACCCTTGTTGACGTCGCCGATGTCGAACCAGGCGATCATGTCCTTGATCGACATCACCTCGTCATCGCCATGGCTCCAGCCGAGCCGGGCCAGATAGTTGAGCAGCGCCTCGGGCAGGTAACCCATGGCGCGATAGGCCTCGACGCCGAGCGCGCCATGCCGCTTCGACAGCTTGGCGCCGTCGGCGCCGTGGATCAGCGGGATATGCGACATCGACGGCACGTCCCAGCCCATGGCGTTGTAGATCACGGTCTGGCGCGCGGCATTGGTCAGATGATCGTCGCCGCGGATAATGTGGGTGACGCCCATGTCGTGGTCGTCGACGACGACGGCATGCATGTAGGTCGGGACACCGTCCGAACGCAGGATGATGAAATCGTCGAGATCCTTGTTGGGGAAGCGTACCTCGCCCTGCACACGGTCGTGCACGACGGTTTCGCCCTCGGCCGGCGCCTTGATGCGGATGGCGCCTCGGACACCGGCAGGCGCCTCGGACGGGTCACGGTCGCGCCATGCGCCATTGTAGCGCGGCGGCAGGCCCTTGGCGCGCGCGGCCTCGCGCATCGCCTCGAGCTCGGCGGGCGTCTCATAGGCGTAATAGGCCTTGCCCAGGCGCACGAGTTCCTCGGCCACCTCGCGATGGCGCGGCGCGCGCTGGAACTGGGAGACGGCGTCGCCTTCCCAGGAAAGCCCGAGCCAGGTCAGTCCGTCCAGAATGGCGGCAGTCGCCGCCTCGGTGGAGCGCTCGCGATCGGTATCCTCGATGCGCAGCAGCATCGAGCCGCCGGTGTGCCTGGCGTAGAGCCAGTTGAACAGCGCCGTGCGCGCGCCGCCGATATGCAGGTAGCCTGTCGGCGATGGGGCAAAACGGGTGACGACCTTGTCGGACATGAAACTCTCGGAAAGCGGCGCTGGAAACACGCATTTTTCGCGCGGACTTTCGCGCGGTGCGGGTTCATGTAGCATAGGCGGTCTTGGGCGCAAGGGGCAGACCCGATGGCTGGACGAGGCCGGGGCGCGGGAGAGGGCGAGGTGACGGCAGCTGGCGTCAGCGAACGCCTGCTGTTTGCCGACGTCAATGCGGTCGAAGCGGTACCGGTTTCACTCCCGGCGCCTCCGCTAACCCCCACTGAAATCTCACCGCAAAACCGCGGCGCGCCACGCCCGGCTTTGCCGGCGCCAATCGTCACACTGCGCAAGCAGCTTCGCCGCCTTTCGCTTCCGGTACTTCGGCAAGGCATCGGTGTCGCTGCAACCACGGAGCTCGATCGCGGCATCGGCTTCCTGCTGGTGCCGGTGTTTCTGGCCGCCGGCGTCATCTACTACTTCTCGCTCAGCACCGAGCCCGATCTCTACAGGCCGCTTGCGACGGTGACCCTGATGGCCGTGTGCGCGGTCGTTTTCCGCTCCTGGCCGAGAACGCATCTCATCTTCATGGCCACGCTGTTCTGCGCCCTGGGCTTTCTGGCTGCCAAGGTCGAGACATGGCGGGCGGCAACACCGATGCTCGGTTCCGAAATCCAGACCCGGCTGACCGGCCGCCTGGTCATCGCCGAGCCGACAGCCAACGGCCGCGTCAGGCTGACCATCGACCTGATTTCGACCGCGCGTCCGACGCTGCGCTATGCGCCGGAGCGCGTCAGGCTTTCGGCGCGCCGGATCCCACCCGACATGCGGGCCGGATCGATCCTGACCGGCTACGCCAAGCTCTTGCCACCGACAGGGCCGGTGCGGCCGGACAGCTACGACTTTTCCTTCGATAGCTATTTTACCGGCATCGGCGGCAGCGGATTTTTCCTGGGCGATCCAAAACTGGTTTCAGCAACGGCCGACGCGCCGTTTGGCTCGAGCGTCGCTCTGGCCATTGAGAATGCGCGGGAAAACATCGCTGACCATATCAGATCCAAGATCGGCGGATCCGAAGGCGAGATCGCGGCGGCGTTGATTGTCGGCGTGCGCGCCGGCATTCCCGAAGAGATCAACGAGTCCATGCGGCGCACCGGCATCTATCACATCATCTCGATCTCGGGCCTGCATATGGCGCTGGTCGCCGGCACGATCATGGTGCTGTTGCGCGGCGCCTTCGCGCTGTTTCCCGATTTCTCGTCGCGCCGGCCGGTGAAGAAATACGCCGCGGCAATCGCGCTCATCTCGATCGCCGCTTATCTCGTCATCTCCGGCATCGTGGTCGCGGCCGAGCGCAGCTTCATCATGCTGGCGGTGATGCTGATTGCGGTGCTTTTCGACCGCGCGGCGCTGACCATGCGCAATCTGGCGATCTCGGCGATCGCCGTCATCCTGGTTTCGCCGCATGAAGTGGTCGGCCCGAGCTTCCAGATGTCCTTTGCCGCGACCGCGGCGCTCGTCGGCGCCTATGCTGGCTGGGCCGACTACCGCGCCGACAAAATACGGGCCCCGCCGGCAAAGCATTCTTTCCTGGGTTTCTGGTCGAGAAAACTGGCTGTTGGTGTCGGCGGCGCGGCCATGACATCGCTGATCGCCGGCAGCGCGACGGTGCTGTTCGCCATCTGGCATTTCCAGCGCGTATCGCCGCTCAGCCTGGTGGCCAACCTTGCGGTCATGCCGATCGTCTCACTGATCGTCATGCCGTTTGCTGTGCTGAGCGCATTGGCCATGCCCTTCGGCCTCGACGGCCCGTTCCTCTATGTGATGGGCAAGGGCCTGACGGCGATGGTTGCGATTTCGGCATGGATTTCCGCGCGCTCGCCGGTCGACGCTGTCGGCCTGATCTCGATCCAGTCGGTGCTTCTGGCAACGATCGCGCTTGTCATCGCCACCATGGCGACCACCTGGCTGAGGCTCGCCGCCGCGCCCTTCGCGCTTGCCGCCTTGCTGGCCATTCCGCATGTGCGCACGCCGGACCTTCTCATTTCGGAGGATGCGCATCTGGTGGCGATGCCGATCGGCGGCGGCGAGCTCGCCATCAACCGTGAGCGCGCCAACGAATTCACGACCGACAACTGGAAGCGAGCGCTGCAGTCGGAAACGATCGTGCCACCGGAGATCTTCGCCAAAGGCGCGTTGGACGTCGCCGATCCAGTCGACCTGCCGCCAGGCTCACCTTTCTACTGCACCGGTGACCTGTGCATCGGCCGGCATCCATCCGGCGCGATCGTCGCGCTCGCCGAGACCCGCGACAGCGCACGCCCAGCCTGCGGCTTCGCCGACCTCATCGTCATCAACGACGCCACGGCCTACAATCCGTGCTGGGATCCGCGCATTCTCGTCGTTACCAAGCGGCAGCTCGCGCTTGACGGCAGTGCCGCCGTCTTCTTCGACACGCAGTCGGCAACGGCGCGGCCAGTCGTTCGCTACGCCGTCGAGCAGCCGTACCGGCCCTGGCACGAGCAGCGGAAATACGCGCGCGAGGCGAGGGGGCTGCCGCCGTACAAAAAGCCGGAGAGGGCGGATGCGAAGCCCTCGCCGCCGGCTCAGTAGATCGCTACGCAATTCCGGACGGAAAACCGCTGTGCACTTTTCCTGGAATTGCTCAGTAACGGCGGATAAGCCCAACAAGCTTGCCCTGCACTTTGACCCTGTCAGGCCCGAAGATGCGCGTCTCATAGGCCGGGTTGGCGGCTTCGAGCGCGATCGAGGCGCCCTTGCGGCGGAAGCGCTTGAGCGTCGCTTCCTCATCGTCGACCAGCGCCACGACGATCTCGCCCGGGCTCGCCGTGTCGGCGTTGCGGATGATGACGGTGTCGCCGTCGAAGATGCCGGCCTCGATCATCGAGTCGCCCTTGACCTCGAGCGCGTAATGCTCGCCGCCCGTGATCATGTCCGGCGGCACGGAGATCGAATGCGTCCGGTGCTGAATGGCGTCGATCGGCACACCGGCGGCGATGCGGCCCATGACCGGGATAGAGATGGCCGAAACGGCATCGTCGTCATTGCTCGGCGAGGGTGCGCGCGATGAAGCCGCCGGCTTGATCTGCCGGCCGAGATTGCCTTGGCCCTGGCCGCCCTGGATGACGCTTGGCGAAAACTTCCTTGCGGCATTGAGGCCGGGCGCGATCGAATCGGGCAGCCGCAGCACTTCCAATGCCCGCGCCCGGTTGGGCAGCCGGCGAATGAAACCGCGTTCTTCCAGCGCCGTGATCAGCCGGTGGATGCCGGACTTCGACGCAAGGTCGAGCGCTTCCTTCATTTCGTCGAAGGACGGAGGAATGCCGCTCTCTTTCAGACGTTCGTGGATGAACATCAGGAGTTCATGTTGTTTGCGCGTCAGCATCGGCCGCCCCCAAGGGTTCAGAAACCAGAATCAGAAAAACAAACCCAGAACAAACACTATCTGTTCCAGTTGTGTTCCGCAACCGTTTAAAGTTTAGTGAATTTGTTAGGACAGCCGAAACCATGTTGCGTCGGCGCGGATGCCGTTGCGAGGGCCGGCTGAGCCTTAGGTCTTGATTCCGTTCCATTTTACAACCCCATCGTTCACAGGAGACGGGGACGTCCAGATCGTGAATGCGCAGGGCGGGATAGGCTCTGCTACCCGATTCATCTGCGGCACCGTGAACGAAACGAACTCAAAAGGCCAACGTCGGCATAATTCCGATCTCTCGCCCGGCATCGATGGACCAGCGGACAAGGACAAAAGGGGGGCTTGCCGTAGCGTGGACGGCGGTGAGACAAACCGCGCATGGCCGGCGGTAGCTTCACGTGCTGCGTCGGGCCCGAACGGGAGGCAATTGCATAATGACGGGAATTCCTGATCTGGCGTCTGTCGAGGCGATGGACGCCGCCGATCCGTTGCGCTCCATGCGCGATCGCTTCGTGCTGCCCGATGGGGTCATCTATCTCGACGGCAATTCACTGGGTGCCGCTTCACCCGATGTCTTCAGCGAGATCGAAAACGCCGCCAGGCGTGAATGGGCGCAGGATCTGATCCGCGCCTGGAACACCGCCGGCTGGTTCGACATGCCCGTCGAACTGGGTGACCAGCTTGGGCGCTTGATTGGCGCCGCATCCAGCCAAACGGTCGTCTGCGATACGACCTCGATCAACATCTACAAGGTTTTGCATGCAGCGCTGGCCATGCGGCCTGAACGGTCGGTCATCGTTGCCGAGGGCGACAGCTTTCCGACCGACCTCTACATGGCGGAAGGCGTGGCCTCGACACGGCCCGGCACGGTGCTGCGGCTGGAAGGCGTCGACGCCCCGGCGATCGAGGAATTAATCGACGAGCGCGTCGCCGTCATCCTCGTCAACCACGTCAACTACAAGTCCGGTCGGTTGCGCGACATGGCGGCGCTAACGCGCAAGGCCCACCAGGCCGGCGCGCTGATCGTCTGGGATCTCTGCCATACGGCGGGTGCGCTGCCGGTGGACCTCGACGGCTCGAATGCCGATTTCGCCATCGGCTGCACCTACAAATATCTCAATGGCGGTCCGGGCGCGCCGGCCTTCATCTATGCCGCGAACCGCCACCACGGCGACATCCGCCAGCCGCTCAGCGGCTGGTGGGGCCATGCAAGGCCTTTCGCCTTCGAACAGGGTTATGCCGCAGGCTCGGGCATTCGCCGGTTCCTGTGCGGAACGCAGCCGGTGTTGTCGATGCGGGCGCTGAAAGGCGCGCTCAATCTCTGGGACCAGGTCGACATGAACGCCGTGCGCGACAAAAGCATCGCGCTGACGGATCTGTTCATCCAACTGGTCGAGGCCAGATGCGGCGCCTTCGGCCTCGAGCTGGAAAGTCCACGCGATGGCGCCGAGCGCGGCAGCCAGGTGTCCTTCGCCCATCCCAACGGCTACCAGGTGATGCGCGCCTTGATCGAGCGTGGCGTCATCGGCGATTTCCGCGCGCCGTCCACCATTCGCTTCGGCTTCACGCCGCTCTATGTCGGCTATCGCGATGTCTGGGACGCGGTCGCAGTGCTCGAAGACATCCTGCGCACGGGCGCCTGGCAGGACGCGCGCTTTGCGGTCAAGACCGCAGTCACCTGAAGCGGTCCGGCTAGTGGGCCTTTTCGCTGCGCAGACGAAAACGCTGGATCTTGCCGGTCTGGGTCTTGGGCAAGGCCGCGATGAACTTTACTGACCTGGGGTATTTGTAAGGCGCGATCGTTGCCTTGACGTGGTCCTGCAGGCGTCTGATGGTCGCGGCGTCCGGCGGCACGCCGATTGCCAGCACCACATGCGCCTCGACGATCTGACCGCGTTCGCTATCGTCGGCGCCGATGACGGCGCATTCCGTGACGTCGGGGTGTGACAGAAGTGCTGCTTCGACCTCGGGGCCGGCAATGTTGTAGCCGGCGCTGACGATCATGTCGTCGGAGCGGGCGGCGAAATGGAAGAAGCCGTCCTCGTCCTGCACGAAGGTGTCACCGGTCAGGTTCCAGCCGTCGCGGACATAGTCCGTCTGACGGCTGTCGGCCATATAGCGGCAACCTGTCGGACCGCGCACCGCCAGCCTGCCGATCGTGCCGCGCGGCAACTCGCGCATCGCGTCATCGACAATGCGCGCCTCGTAGCCGCCCACCGGCTTGCCGGTCGAAGCCGGCTTCCTATCGTCGAAGCGGTTGGAAATGAAAATGTGCAGCATCTCGGTCGCTCCGATGCCGTCGAGGATCGGCTTGCCGGTCTTGCGCGTCCACTCGTCGAAGACAGGGGCGGGCAGCGTCTCGCCGGCCGAAACGGCGACGCGCAGCGACGACAGGTCGGCGCCTTCATCCATGGCTTTCAGCATGGCGCGGTAGGCGGTCGGCGCGGTGAACGAGATGGTTGCCTTATAGGTCTCGATGATGTGGATCATGTTGGGCGGTGTCGCCTGCTCCAGCAGTGTCGCCGCAGCGCCGAAGCGCAAAGGGAAAATCGCGAGGCCGCCGAGGCCGAAGGTGAAGGCCAGCGGCGGCGAGCCGACAAAGATGTCGTCGGGCGTCACCTGGAGAACCTCGCGGGCGTAGGCGTCGGCGATGATCATCAGGTCGCGGTGAAAATGCATCGTCGCCTTGGGCACGCCCGTTGTCCCCGAGGTGAAACCGAGAAGCGCGACGTCGTCGCGACCGGTGTCCACGGCCGTGAAGGTGACGGACTTATCGAGGGCGATGCGGTCGAGTTCCGCATCGTGGTTGGCGGTGCCGTCGAAGCCAATGACCTGTTTGAGGAAGGCGCTGTCCTTGGCGCAGGCAGTCATCTCGTCCATCAGCCGCGTGTCGCAAAGCGCGATGCCGATTTCAGCCTTGTCGACGATCTTGGCGAGCTCGCCGGCGCGCAGCATCGGCATCGTGTTGACGACCACGGCGCCAACCTTCGTGGCGGCCAGCCAGCAGGCCACCATGGCGGGGTTGTTCGCCGAACGGATCAGCACCCGGTTGCCAGGCTTGACGCCGTAATTTTCGACCAGCGCATGGGCGAGCCGGTTCGTCCAGTCGGACAGTTCCTTGTAGGTGCGGCGGCGGCCATTGCCGATCAGCGCCGTACGATCGCCAAAACCCCTCGCGACCAGCCTGTCGGTCAGTTCGACGCCGGCATTGAGGCGTTCGGGATAGTCGAAGCCGTCGAGAAGGAAGTCCGGCCATTGGTGCGGCGGCGGCAGATGATCGCGCGTGAAAGTGTCGGTGTGCGCCGAAGGTCCAAGCATGCTGCCGCTATCCTTCCCTGCCTCCCTGAGGGAGGTCGATGCCAGCGTGCCAAACCTGTTCAACAACGCCACCCGGGCAGCGACGGAATGCAGGCTTCGGCCTGTCCAGCAGACCTCCCATTGTCGGCTGTTCGTCACGCAGGATTGCACCAGCCGAAATTTGTTTCAAGCCTAAAATGTTTTGCTCGGGAGCATTGACGTTGTGCCCTCTGCCGGCCATTGCTGGGGAAAGCTGCGCGTCTTGGGAGGGGCTGGTGGTCGAGCATCGCATCGCGGATTGGGACGATGCCTACACCAATGGGGCGAACATCCCAGGGGGCGACCGCTGGCCGGCGGCCTGGGATGGCCCGGCGCGGGCGTTTCGTGAAAAGCTCCTCGCGCAGGGCAGGGCACAGCTCGACATCGTCTATGGCCAGGCGCCGCGCAACCGCTTCGATCTCTTTCTCCCGAGCCCCACGCCAAGGGGCCTCGTGGTGTTCATCCATGGCGGCTACTGGATGGAGTCGGGCAAGGATTCCTGGTCGCATCTGGCCAATGGCGCCGTCAGCCGTGGCTTCGCCGTCGTCATGCCCTCCTACACCCAATGTCCCGGGATCAGGATCGGCGGTATCGTCGGTGAAGTGGCGGTCGCGATTCGCACCGCGGCAGCGATGGTCGACGGACCGCTGATGCTGACCGGACATTCCGCCGGCGGCCATCTCGCCAGCCGCATGATCACCACGACCACGCCGCTGTCGCCCGATCTGGCACGGCGCATACGTCAGGTCGTTTCGATTTCAGGTCTGCACGACCTTCGGCCGCTCATGCGCACACAGATAAACGCGACCTTGGCGATCGACGAGCAGGAAGCGCTAAGCGAGAGCCCAGCGCTGCTGCGGCCCATGAACGGCGCGCGCGTTACGTGTTGGGTCGGCGGCGGCGAGCGTTCGGAGTTTTTGCGCCAGAGCGCCTTGCTCGCCAACATCTGGACTGGGCTTGGCGCCGCCACAAGCTCGGTGGTCGAGCCCGACCGACATCATTTCAATATCGTGGATGGTCTCGCCGACCCGGATCATCCTCTGACGCGAATGCTGGTCGACGAATAAGGGCTCTGCTCAGCGCAGCATCAGCACCCGGCATGCGGCGCCGGCTTGCGCGGCGGGCGCGAAGGGCTCGCGCACGATCAGGCCGTTGGCGTCGGCCAGCATCCGCAGCATCGAGGAATCCTGGATGCCGAAAGGCGTCGCCACCAATTGGCCGGCATCCTCGCGCACGACGGCGCGCACATAATCCTGCCGCAGATCGTTTGCCTGCATAGCGCTGCCCAGCCGGGCCGTGCGCAGATCCGGGCTGTGATCGCGGCCGCCAAGCCGCGCCAGGAGCGGTTTCAGGAAAAGCTGCGAGCAGACGATACTTGCCACCGGATTGCCGGGCAGGCCTATGCAGCGGACATTGCCGAGCCGGCCAAACATCAATGGTTTGCCGGG
>JAEKLU010000025.1 GCA_019509685.1 Mesorhizobium sp.
CAAGGGTCAGGCTTCTTCGATTTCATGTTCAAGGGACTTCCCGCCTTCAGCGCCAGCGACGCCGATCTGCAGACGCTGGCGAACGCGATGAAGGAGACGGCTGTCGTCGATCAGCCCAATCCCGACCCGCTGGACAACACCAACATCCCGTCGGGATTCACCTATCTCGGCCAGTTCGTCGACCACGACATCACGCTCGACATGACACCGCTGAGCAGCGCGCTCGCCGATCCGGAAATGGTGAAGAATTTCCGCTCGCCGAGCCTCGATCTCGATTGCGTCTATGGCGCCGGCCCCGGGCCGCATCGCTTCCTGTTCGCGCGCGGGCCAGGGCCCGGCGGCGC
Organism: Mesorhizobium sp.; assembly: GCA_019509685.1. The sequence continues at coordinate 345 of JAEKLU010000025.1, forward strand.
TGTCGTGGATACGCCGAAATTTCTGATCGGCACCGCGCAGGCCTCCAACGAAAACAGCGACCGTCCAGGACAACAGGTGCCGGAATTGCCCAACGACCTGCCGCGCAACATGCAGGGCGTCGCGCTGATCGGCGACCATCGCAACGACGAGAACCTGATCGTCGCGCAGTTGCATCTGACGTTCCTGAAATTCCACAATGCCGTGATCGACCATCTGAAGGCCAACGGCGTGCCCGACGACACGCTGTTCGAGGAAGCCGCGCGCACGGTGCGCTGGCACTACCAATGGATGGTGCTGCACGATTGGGTGGAGCGACTGACCGGTCCCGGTTTCGTGGCCCAGGTTCTGCACGAAGGCCGCAAATTCTATCGCTTCCAGACCAAGCCATTCATGCCGTGGGAATTCTCGGCGGCTGCCTATCGTCTCGGACACTCGATGGTGCGCGAAAAATACAGCCACAACCGTATTTTCCGCACGCCTTCTCCACACCTTGCCGAAGGAACGCTCGGCTTGCTGTTCCGCTTCACCAATCTTTCGGGCTCGCTCTCCAGCAGCGTGCCCGGCAACGGCACCTTGCCCAGCGACTGGGTGATCGACTGGCGCCGCTTCTTCGAATTGCCGCCGCCGGCGAACAAGGCGCAGTTCGAGTTCAACTTCTCGCGCCGGCTCGATCCGCTGCTGACGCCGGCGCTGCACAATCTGCCTGGATCAGGCGGGCCGGGCGCGCCGCCAAGCCTCGCCTTCCGCAACCTGAAACGCGGCGTGCGCATCGGCCTGCCGTCCGGACAGGCGGTGGCCAAGGAGATGCGCAAGCAGATCGCCTTCACGCCGCTGACCGAGGACGAGATCGCCAGCGGACCCGACGGCGCGGTGGCGAAGTCGCTCGGCTTCCACAAGAACACGCCGCTCTGGTACTACATCCTCAAGGAAGCGCAGATAAAGGGCGGTGCCGAGCGGCTCGGACCGGTCGGCGCGCGCATCGTCGGCGAAGTCTTTGTCGGCCTGGTGCAGGGGGACGACACTTCCTTCCTGTCGCAGCCGGGCTGGAAACCCGATCTGCCGGCGGCAACGCCCGGCACCTTCCTGATGACCGACCTGTTGAAGTTCGTCGCCAAGGCGGCCGATCCGGCCAATCCCGACAAGGCGCTCAATCCGATCGGCGACTGATGTTTTCGGCGCCTGTGCGGATCCCGAAACTTCCCGGAATCCGCACAGGCATTGTGAATTCCTTCACATAGGCTGACGTTAGGGCATGCTAATTCGTCGTCGTGCCGGGCGGCCGATCGGCGGATCGACGCGGGCAAGGCGTCGGAGGGGGCTGTGCCGGCATGCGTCAGCCACTCCCAGGCGGGCTCCGGGGCGGTGGGTTTCGGAGCCCGCCCGCTTTCGTGCAAAGCCCATGGAGGAGATGTCCGCCTTGGCTGCGTTCACCGTCAATACACAGCGCTTCGATCCCTACAAGACCTACCGGTTCCGGCTGAAATGGGACGGCAAATACGTTGCCGGTATCTCGAAGGTCAGCGGACTGAAGCGCACCACCGAAGTCATTGAACACCGCGACGGCGGCTCTCCCGGCAACACGCGCAAATCGCCAGGCATCACCCGCTTCGAGCCGATCACCATCGAACGCGGCGTGACCCATGACCTCGAATTCGAGCGCTGGGCGAACAAGGTTTGGGACCTGCAGAACGGCCTTGGCGCGGAAGTGTCGTTGAAGGACTTTCGCAAGGACATCATCCTCGAATTCCTCAACGAGGCCGGCCAGGTGGCGCTCGTCTACAGGATCTTTCGCTGCTGGCCGTCCGAAGTCCAGATGCTGCCCGAGCTCGATGCCAACGCCAACGCCGTGGCTATCCAGACCATGAAGCTGGAGAACGAAGGCTGGGAGCGCGATACCGATGTGGTCGAGCCGACCGAACCGAGCTTCGCCGATCCACCGGCCTGATCGTCACGCCAGGGAACCGAATGCGGCGCTCCGCATTCAACGCAGGGCGGGGGTGCTGACGAGCTGACGACGCGCGGACATCCGTCTCGCCGGCCTTGAAGCGAGATCGGCCGCCCCGTGAAGTTCTTTTCCGCATTTCTGGCGTTCATGACCGCCATCCTGCTTATGGTTGCTCCGGTCCATGCGGTCGAGCTCTCGATCGTGTCGGGCGACACCGGCAATGGCATCAAGGTGCTGCGCGAGATCCTCGACCGCTACGAGAAAAAGAGCGGCAACAAGGTCGACATCGTCGTCATCCCGCCTTCGACCACCGACCAGTTCGGGCAATACCGGCTGTGGCTTGCCGCCGGCAGCAGCGACATCGACGTCTACCAGACCGACGTCATCTGGGCGCCGCAGCTGGCCAGCCAGCTCGTCGACCTGACGGAGGCGACGAAAGACGTCGTCGGCGCGCATTTTCCATCGATCATCAAGTCGCAGACCGTCAACGGCAGACTGGTTGCCCTGCCGATCTTCACCGACGCGCCGGCGCTGTACTATCGCAAGGACCTGCTCGACAAATACGGCGCCAAGGTCCCGACCACCTGGAAGGAGCTGCAAGACACCGCCAGGCTCGTCATGGATAAGGAGCGGGCCGCCGGCAACAACGGCATCTGGGGCTATGTCTTCCAGGGCAACGCCTATGAAGGGCTTACCTGCAACGCGCTCGAATGGGTGATGTCGAATGGCGGCATGGTGAAAGGCTGGATCGGCACCATCGCGCCGCCGGGTGTGCTCGCCTATCAGGAGGAGGAGGTGCGCGGCGTCTGGCAGACCGGCAATGCCGTCTTCATGCGCAACTGGCCCTATGCCTACGCGCTCGGCAACAGCGAGAATTCGCCGATCAAGGGCAAGTTCGACGTGGCGCCGCTGCCGGCGGGCGAAGGCGCGCATCGGGTCGCGACGCTCGGCGGCTGGAACCTTGCCGTCTCGAAATATTCCAAACATCGAGACGCGGCGATCGACCTGGTCAAGTTCATCGCCTCGCCCGAAATGCAGAAATACCGCACGCTGAAGACGTCCAACCTGCCGACCATCGCGGCGCTCTATGACGACGCCGACATCGCCAGGCAACAGCCGATCGTGCCGCGCTGGAAGCCGATCTTTCTCGATGCTCAGCCGCGGCCCTCGGCGACCGCCAGGATCAAGTACAACGAGGCATCGAGCGAGTTCTGGACCGCGGTGCACAACACCTTGTCCGGCGAGGGCGACGCTGCCGACAATCTCGCCGATCTCGAAGCGAGGCTGACCAGGCTGAAAGGCAAGGGCTGGTGACCGCGACGCCGGCAAGGCGATCGGCCTTGATGCGCCAGCGCGTGCGCACCGCATGGCTGTTTGTCGCGCCGATGCTTCTGGTGCTCGCCGCCGTCGCCGGCTGGCCGCTGTTGCGCACCGTCTATTACAGTTTCACCGACGCCTCGCTGGCCGATCTCGATGCCCGGCAATGGGTCGGCTTCGACAACTACTTCTCGGTGCTGCGCCTGCCGAGCGGCCGGCTGCTCTATGACGGGCTGCTCGCCGATCCCGCCTGGTGGCGCGCGGTGTGGAACACGATGCGCTTCGCCGTGGCATCGGTGGCCTGCGAGACGGTGCTGGGCATGGTCGTCGCGCTGGCGCTCAACGCCGAATTCCCGGGACGCGGCATCGTCAGGGCGGCGATCCTCATTCCCTGGGCGATCCCGACGATCGTCTCGGCCAAGATGTGGCAATGGATGCTCAACGACCAGTTCGGCATCATCAATGTCGTGCTGCTCAATCTCGGCCTGATCGATGCCAAGATCGCCTGGACCGCCAGCGCCGATACCGCGATGATCGCCGTGCTCATCGTCGACATCTGGAAGACGACGCCGTTCATGGCGCTGCTGATCCTGGCGGCGCTGCAGATGCTGCCGCGCGAGATCGTCGAGGTCGCCAGGCTCGATGGCGCGAGCCCATGGCAGGTGTTCCGCTGGGTGACCCTGCCGCTGATCCGCCCGGCGGTGATGGTGGCGGTGATCTTTCGCGCGCTCGACGCGCTGCGCATCTTCGACCTGATCTATGTGCTGACGCCCAACAATGTGCAAACAAAGTCGATGTCGATCTTCGCGCGCGAGAACCTGTTCGAGTTCGACAAGTTCGCCTATGGCTCGGCCGCCTCGACGCTGCTTTTCCTCATCATCGGCCTGCTCACCATCGCCTATATCCGGATCGGCCGGCTGAGCCTGGAAGGAGGCCGCTGACATGAGAATGCTGAAGCGCGCCGGTTTCTATCTGCTGCTTGCGGCGATCGTCTTCGTCGCGGTGTTTCCGTTCTACTACGCCATCGTCACCAGCCTGAAATCGGGAACGGAACTATTCCAGGCGAGCCTGTGGCC
>JAEKLU010000026.1 GCA_019509685.1 Mesorhizobium sp.
CAGGGACCGTGGCTGATGGAGCAGTTGCTCAAGCAGGCCGAGCATGTCGGCGCCGACATCATCAACCACATCATCACCGAGGTCGACCTCAATGTCCGGCCGTTCCGCGCCAAGGGCGATTCCGGCACGACCTATACGGCCGACGCGCTGATCATCGCCACCGGCGCGCAGGCCAAGTGGCTGGGTATTCCGACAGAACAGACCTTCATGGGTTTTGGCGTGTCGGCTTGCGCCACCTGCGACGGCTTCTTCTATCGCGGCAAGGATGTGGCGGTCATCGGCGGCGGCAATTCGGCCGTGGAGGAGGCGCTCTACCTCTCCAATCTGGCGAAGAGCGTGACAGTCATTCATCGGCGCAACGATTTCCGCGCCGAGCGCATCCTGCGCGAGCGGCTCTTGAAGAAGGATAATGTCCGCGTCATTTGGGACACGGTCGTCGACGAGATCACCGGCCGGCCGGGCAAGACGCCGCTGCCGCCTTCGGTCGAAGGGCTGAAGCTCAAGAATGCGGTGACCGGCGAGATCAGCCATCTCAAGATCGATGGCGTGTTCGTCGCCATCGGCCACGCGCCGGCGGTCGAGCTCTTCGCCGGCAAGCTGAAGCAGAAGCCGAACGGCTATCTGTGGACGGCGCCGGATTCGACCCGCACCGACGTGCCCGGCGTGTTTGCCGCCGGCGATGTTACCGACGATGTCTACCGCCAGGCGGTGACGGCGGCCGGGCTTGGTTGCATGGCGGCGCTCGAGGCGGAGAAGTACCTGGCGGGGATCGAGGTTCACCGCGAAGCGGCGGAATGACAAATCGGCTGAGAAAGGCCGTTTAAAAGCCTGATTTTTCATTCAGACGCCAAACGCAACGCGAGGGGAATCATGGCGCTGGACTGGGACAAGCTACGCGTATTTCACGCAGCGGCGGAGGCTGGATCGTTCACCCATGCCGCCGAGACACTGCACCTGTCGCAATCGGCGATTTCGCGGCAGGTCAGCGCGCTGGAGCACGATGTCGGCGTGCCGTTATTCCATCGCCACGCGCGCGGGCTGGTGCTGACCGAGCAGGGCGAGATGCTGTTTCGCACGGCGCATGACGTGCTGATGAAGCTGGAGACGATCAAGACCCGGTTGACCGAGACCAAGGACCGGCCGTCCGGCGTGCTGAGGGTAACGACCACGGTGGGCCTGGGCGCTGGCTGGCTGACCGAACGCGTGCAGGAATTCATCGAGCTTTATCCAGAGATCAGCCTGCAGCTGATCCTCGCCAATGAGGAGCTCGACCTCACCATGCGCCAGGCCGATTGCGCTATACGACTGCGCCAGCCGCAACAGCCGGACCTTATCCAGCGCCGCTTGTTCACCGTGCATTTCCATCTCTATGCCGCACCCTCCTATATCGCGAAATTCGGCAAGCCGGCTTCGATCGCCGAACTCAGGAATCATCGCATCGTCACCTTCGGCTTGCCGGTGCCCTCGCATCTGTCGGAGCTGAACTGGCTGGAGACGGTCGGCGATTTCGAGGGCGGGCAGCGGGTGCCGACGCTGCAAATCAACGACATCCTGTCGATCAAGCGGGCGGTGCAGGGCGGGGCCGGCATCGCCATGCTGCCCGACTACGTGATCAGCAAGGATACCAACCTTGTCCAGCTGCTGCCCGAAACCGAGGTGCCGTCCTTCGACACCTATTTCGCCTATCCGGACGCGATGAAGAACCAGGCGAAGCTGCATGTCTTCCGCGACTTTATCATCGCCAAGGCACGCAGCTGGTCCTATTAGGATGTGTTGATATTCAGGTGAGGCCGGCGTGCAAATGGCGGGTTCCTGCGCTTCCGGTGCTCACGTACGAAAAATACGCTCCGCTCCGGTTCTCGGAACCCACCATTTTCGACTCGGCCTGACCTGAATCTCGACACACCCTGCGCCGGTTAAACAGCTAATCGCGCCACGGCGTGATGCGCGGCAGCCAGCCGGGCACGGCGCGGCGGTAGGCCTCGTATTCGGCGCCATAGCGTTGCGCCAGCGTCGGCTCTTCATAGACCTTGACGAAGGAGACCATCGCCGCGGCGGCGATCAGGCCGTAGATCACGACCGGCCAGCTCGAGAAAATAAGCGCCTGTCCAAGGATGATCGAGAGCACTGCCACATACATCGGGTTGCGGACATGGCGGTAGATGCCGCCGACAACCAGCTTCTCGGTAGGCGCCACCGGCGCCGGTGTACCGAGGCCTTCAAGCGCAAAGCGCGCGAAGGCATGGAGCAGGATTGCAGTCGCTCCGACCACCAGGACAAAGCCCGCCGGCACGAAGCCCGGCACGGCGGACAGCGGGGCGCGATAGCTGTCGGTCAGCAGCCAGGGCGCCAGTCCGGCAACGACACCGGGCGCGACGACCAGGAACAGCGCGCTGCCGGCGATTGCTGATAAAGTTCGCATCGTGGGTCTCCTGCCGCAAAAATAAACTTGGCCTGATGAAACCGGCAGCATTTGCCGACTGACGTAATTCCGAGAAAAAACCGCCCAATTTTGTATTTTAGCAGTCGCTTTCGGCCCGAAAACGTTCTGAAATCGGCTATTTTGCTGGTCCTATGGGTTCCGGGAATGGGTTGGACCACAGCCTGCGCCTTTTTGCATGCGTGTGTTGCAAAATAGATGCTTGTTTCTTTGGCATGATGAGTAGATATATAGTGTCATCTCCGGGGCGCGTTCTCCTCCCATTAGCGCCCTCGAGTGTTCCCCTCTGGAGGTTAGCCTTAATCGGCACTTCCAATCAAACTCAGCCGGATCTTTATTGATCCGGCTTTTTTGTTGCCCGATTGCCTGCGGGCTCCGGGAGAATCGAAAAAATCCACCACGTAACAGTGACATGTAACATCGGGTAACATGTCGCCGACGCACTCTATCGATTAAGTAGACCATAGGACGCGGTTGGTCGGTTCGGGAGATGGGGGCATCACTCGGAAGACCGGGCTCAGGCAGCTGCCGCGTCCGAACCATTTTTCCGGATGCGGCGGACCTGCCGTT